>JBGOVD010000316.1:0-3469 GCA_041477935.1 Dissulfurispiraceae bacterium
ATCGCTTTGAACGGCATGGCAGCCGGTCCGGTCCATTTCGAGCGGGAAAAAGAGCCGGTGGAGCTTTTCATGCGCATGCCGATTGCGGAACGCGCATCACTGGCATCGCTTAATGAAGTTGCGGTGCCGTCTGCATCGGGCACGATGGTTCCGCTTTCCGAACTGGTGACGGTGAAAGAGGGTATCGAGGACAAGACCATCTATCACAAGAATCTCAAGCGGGTGACATATGTTATCGGCGATGTGGCGGGCACCGAAGAGAGTCCCGTTTATGTCATCCTCAAGATGAAGGAGAAGATCAGGAACCTGAAGCTGCCTGAAGGGTATGAGCTTCAGCAATACTCGACCATCCAGCCGCCTCTCGAACAGAAGTACGCCATGAAGTGGGACGGAGAGTGGCACATCACATATGAAGTATTCAGAGACCTGGGCATCGCCTTCGCCGCCGTGCTTGTTCTGATCTATATACTTGTAGTAGCATGGTTCAGGAGCTTCGTCATACCTCTTATAATAATGGCCCCGATCCCTCTGACGCTTGTGGGCATCCTGCCGGGACACTGGATATTCGGCGCCTTTTTTACAGCCACATCGATGATAGGATTTATCGCACTGTCGGGCATAATCGTAAGAAATTCGATCCTGCTCGTCGACTTCATCCAGATTGAATGGAGCGCCGGCGGAGATCTGAAAGATGCGGTCATCAGGGCAGGTGCGGTGCGTTTCAGGCCGATCGTGCTGACTGCGGCGGCAGTTGTGGTTGGCTCTTTCGTCATGCTCTTCGATCCGATATTCCAGGGGCTGGCGATTGCGATGATGTGCGGCGCGGTGGCTGCGACGGGGCTTACATTAGTGGCTGTGCCGCTGCTCTACTATGAGGTTTACAAGAACCGGCCGAGGCCGATGTAGGGGCGAAATTCATTGCGCCCTTTCGGGTCCTATAAAGGAGGAAACTACCATGTATATAGCAAGCACCGACAGCTGGTATCTTGAACGCGCGGTATTTCTCGTAGCTGGAATCTTCACGCTCGCGAGCGCCCTGCTTGCGTGGCTTCACAGCCCGTACTGGCTTATTTTTACAGCGCTCATCGGCGCTAATCTCATCATATTCGGCACCACCGGATTCTGCCTGATGGCAAACATACTCTATAAACTGGGATTTAAGCCGCGCTTGCAGAAGTAACTCCCCCTTCCCCCTCTTAACCCAAGAGGGGGAATTATATCCCTCCCCTTAATCCGCCTGAGGCGGAAAGGGGAGGTGAGGAGGGGTTATGAATCTTTGAGTTTCAGCTAATTGTTAAGCAGTTTGCATATAAGCCTTCGCCTGGTTGTGGACCGTCGGGTGCCCGTTTTCGGGGAGGCTGTCCGCAATACTCCGGAGCGACTCCATCACTTTTCCCTTAAGCGGCGAACGCAATCCCCGTGCATGCTGGAACGTATTCAGCAGGCGGCTGGTGGTCGTCATGTTGACCGGAGCGAGTTCAATAACGGTATCTGTGAGCCACTTTATCCCGGCATCCGTCCAGACCATTTTGTTGTTGACCGCCATTGCAAGAAAGAGCGCTCTTGCCCATGTCGGCTGGGTGATGTCGAAGGTCGTCCGCTTTTTTTCGACCTCAATCATATCGAAGACATCATCACGCGTGCCGCCTGAAATTATGCGCAGGTAGTTCGCGTATCCGCTTAGATGTTCATGCCACTGCTTGTAAACATCTTCGAGGATGGCGAGTCGTGACGTTTCGGAGCTTCTGTTCAGAGCTGCAAGAGCTGCCACACGGTCGGTTGCCGTGGTTGCCTGCCGGTAATGGTCGAGAATGAGCCTATGGCTTTGATCGCTGTCTTGGACGGCGATCAGATCGAGAAGAACATTCTTTAGCATCCTCTCTTCGATTCCGTCGTTTGGAGAGCGCTGTTTGTCGGCCGAATAAGTATCTATTTTCTCAAATTGGGAGATGAGAATGTCGCGGTATGTCTTGTTAACCGCTGTCATCAGCCGCTCACGCGCGATCACCTGTTCCGGGTACCAAGTAATGTATGCCCTGTCGAGAGGCTGCTCGTCTATCTTCAAAATATAGGCTTTGACCGCAGGATGCAGCTTTTCATCCCTGAGCATTGAACCGTACAGTTCGAGCCAATGCCCGTCAATGGTTGCACCGGGGTCTTCGAGGAGCTTTACCCGTTCTGCGTCTGTGAGCCTGCGGAAGGCATCGACTTTGTTATAGAGGTTCGGATCTGACAGGGCCTGACGCGCAAGAGTTTCTTTGGATACACTTGCGTCGGAGAACGTGCCGTAAAAGGAATAGTCCCTGTTGAAGGACGCAAAGGCCGGAGGCTCACTGATATCGTTGAATGCAAGTTCTGCCGCAGCATCTTTCATTTGGTAAGTGGTTGCTGTTCCGGATATGTCCTTCCCGTCACCGCCCACAAGCGCAAGCTCGATCGGAAGATGAAACGGCATCTCTCCGCCTTTCAACTCTTGTAATAAGCGGATGGTGTACCGCTTCGCAGGCGCATTGTAGGAAGTTTCAGCCTTCACTTTAGGATAACCTGCACGATATAGCCATCCTTCCCGAAACTGCTGCAGTGAGATGCCGGACACTTCTTCAAAGCAGGCGAAGAATTGTTCGGTGTCGGCATTGCCGTTGTGATACCGCGAGAAATAGAGGCGCTTCCCCGCGAGGAAAGCCTCTTTGCCGAGAATCAGGCGGAGCATCCTAATCACCTCGGCCGCCTTTACATAAGTGACGCCGTCGATCAGTTCCTCGGGGTCGTTGAAACCTTCACGCACGATGCGCCCCGCATAGCCGGAATCCTCAATTGCAAGCGGCCCGAGAAGCGGGTTCCGTATGCTCTCCACCTGGTTGAGCCTGACGAAAACCGGGTTGAAGATATCGGCCATGAAGCGGCGTTCGACATCGACGGTGTAAGCTTCATTGAGCCACACATCAAATGGTGTCTCCATAGTAGTTTCGCTGCCGCACTGGTTGTGCTCGAACTCATGCACTATGACTGCATGAGCATACAGTACCCCGGAATCGAGCGTATGTTCAGTAATGACGGCAGCGTCGGTAACTATCGTAGTGTTGCCCACGTTTTCCATGCCGCCGAAGTTCGATTTGTTCATGCAGATGGTCCGGTAAGTCTCGCCCGTGCATTCGTAGTCCTGTGTCTTGCCGATCCACAGAATCGACTCTTTCAGGATCTCCATTGGAATGCGAACGAAATCCTTCATTCCCGGCGGCACAAGATATTCCAGCCGAACTTTTCGGTCCGACGGATATGCGGCCTCATCTATGAGCTCGTCCCATGTGCCTGCGCAGACAAGAAAGAGATACGGGGCCATCGGCAGACGATTTTCATAAGTGATGATCCGGCGCGACGGCTCTCCGGGCTTTGGCACAGGTTTGCCGTCAGGATTGGCCTTGCGGCTGATATCGCCATTGCTGATGAGATGGGTATAGCGGCTGTCGGC
>JBGOVD010000024.1:0-12037 GCA_041477935.1 Dissulfurispiraceae bacterium
GGCATGGTCGGAGGCACGGTCTATTTCAGGGGAAAGATACAGGGCTACAGCGAACGGGATGTCAAACTTCAAGACCTGACCCCGCAAGATTGGGAATGGCTTACCGGTAACATGAAGCCGTATCTCGAAGCCATCGACAGGATGTCATACTTTGAAGAGCTTACACGTACTTCCGATGACTGGAAGAAGCTTATCGCTTATACGCCCTTGGAAAAGCAGACGTTCAAGGGCAAGAACAAGCTCAATACCGTGAAATTCAGAAAAGATTTTTGGGAGAAGGAAGTCGGTCAGGGCGGCATCTTCGCCGAATACCTTGATCATGACCTGACGCTTCTACCCTATATCACGACGGGAACGGAAAGACGCAACAAGCCGTTATGGTCGAATGAGAAGTTCCTTCCGCCATGCGCCTTTGCATGTCCGACGAAGATACCTACCCACAAGAGGACGGCGCTTATACGCCAGGGGAAGCTAAACGAGGCGCTTGAGCTGGTGCTTCAATACAGCCCGCTTCCCGCTACAGTCTGCGGAGAAATCTGTCCGAACCTCTGCATGCAAAGCTGCTCCAGGGCACATTTCGACAAGCCGCTCGCAATCGACCGGATGGGAAGCCTTGCACTCGAACTGCCTGCGCCAAAGAAAGCTGCCACTACGGGCCACTCGATAGCCGTTATCGGCGGCGGTCCGGCAGGGATGAGCGTTGCCTGGCAGCTCGGGCTCAAAGGCCACACTGTCGATATTTACGAGGCAGCAGGAAAGCTTGGCGGAAAGGTGGAACTCTGCATTCCGCGCGAGCGTCTGCCGCACGAGATCCTCGAAAAAGAGGTCTCGCGGTTCAAGGAGATCGGAGTCAATGTTCACCTTAACACGGCGGTGGATAAGGCCGGGTTCGAGGAGATTTACAATAATCACGAGATCGTAGTCGTCGCATGCGGCGCTCACAAACCGCGCATCATACCGATTCCGGGTTATGAGCATATCTCCTCTGCCTATGATTTCCTCAGGGACGTCAACAGCGGCAAGGTCCCCGATGTTAAGGACAAGAAGGTCGTCATAATCGGCGCGGGAAACGTCGGCATGGACGTTGCTTCAGAGGCATACAACCACGGAGCGTCATCGGTCATTGCTGTAGATATTCAGAAGCCCGCCGCCTTCGGCGTAGAAGTAGAAACCGCCATGGCAAAGGGGACAGAAATACTCTGGCCCAGGTTCACCGATAGATACGACCCGAAAGGAAAGAAACTCTACTTCAAAGACGGATTGAGTCTCGATGCCGATGTGGTGATCATGTCTGTAGGCGATTTGCCGCTCCTCGATTTCCTTCCGCAGTCGATCAATACCGAGAGGGGCTGGCTCGCAGTCAATGAGAATTATCAGACCTCCGACGTCAAGGTCTTCGCCATCGGTGATGCAACACAGCTTGGCCTTGTAACCCACGCCATCGGCCAGGGCCGTGTAGTCGGTGACATCGTACACGCGCAGATCATGAGCGCACCGCGCTGGCCCGAGATCAAACAGGCCATCGCTTACGAAAAGATCAAAGCCGAGTATTACGATGTGTGCCGGGGAGAAATGCCGATCGAGAAAGTCGGCGAGTCCTGCATGTCTTGCGGCACTTGCCGCGACTGCCATATGTGCGAAACAACCTGTTACTGGGGCGCGATCAGCAGAGTCGATAACAAAGACGGCTCCTATGAATATGTCGTAGATGACGAAAAGTGCATAGGCTGCGGCTTCTGCGCAGGTATATGTCCTTGCGGTGTGTGGGAGATGGTCGAGAACATCGGATAGACGAAACGCTTATCTTCAAAAAAGGCGGGATCGATTCAAGCTCCCGCCTTTTTTATTGTTGCAGGCTATTCCACTTTCGTGAAAGTTTTATAGATCGATTGGTCATCATCCCAGGTATGGAGTTTTCCGTCGGCCCTGCGGAACCACACAACAATCGGGTCTCCTTTCGCGCCCGGCTCGACAGTCCAGATTTCATCTTTGGGATAAACCCGGCCTGTTGGAAGACCGTAATCATCGGTGATGATAAGATCTCGTATAAGGCTTACTTTATCCCCCGCTTTCAGTCCGCATTTATATTCCTTTACCGGGAACTCTGATGGAAGTTTATATTTATGGTCTTTCATTCAAACGTCTCCAATCTGACCCTGCTGCGGATAAAGTCGTAATAATTATGCACCCTGTTCCGGCAGATTATCAAGATTTCTTGCCGGCTGCTGCCTTTGAAATGTTTCAGAGTTTTCAAGCATAATAGATAAATGTCCTCAAGCAGCCCACAGGTTGATCCCTGCAATAAGAATTCGGCCTTTATCTTCACGCTTCTTCTGGTCGTATCCATGGTGATATGGGGCGGCAGCTGGGTTTCTGCCAAGGTCATGGCAGAGCGTCTTACCCCGGAAGTGCTCAGCTTCTGGCGATTCTTCCTGAGTTTTGTTTCCTTCATCCCAATGCTCATTCTGCTCCGCAAACCGTTTACCTTTTCTCTTTCAGGATTCGGATACAGTGTTCTCGGGGCCTTCTTTATCAGCGCTTACATGTACTTTTTCTTCAGGGGGCTTGAGCACGGCCTGGCAGGCGCTGCCGGAGTTCTCGTCACTTCAATGATGCCTTTCATGACACTTCTGTTTACCATGATGCTTTTCAGAAAAAAAGCGTCGGGGCGCGACATCGCAGGCCTTGTACTCGGAATGGCAGGGGCTGCAGTTCTTTTGCAGCTTTGGAACTTCAACGCTAATGATCTTTTCCAGAGCGGTAATCTTCTCTTCGTATTATGTTCGGCGCTGTGGGCTCTGGTTACAATTTGCAGCCAGAGGGCCGCAGCGACAATCTCACCCTATTATTTCAGCTTTTTGACCTATGGCATTTCGACTTTATTTTTTCTGCCTTCCGCATTCAGTCAGGGCATCTTTGTAGTCTTCCATGAAGATGCGCTCTTCTGGGTTAATCTCATCTTCCTCGCCATAATATCAAGTAACTTTGCCACAACGATTTATTTCGTGGCGGCTGAGCGCCTCGGATCTTACAGAACGAGTTCTTTCGTCTTTCTTGTGCCTGCGAGCGCAATGCTGCTTAGCTGGATATTCCTCGGCGAAGTGCCGCAGCCCTTGACGATAGTCGGCGGTACGATCGCCATCTCGGCGGTCTACCTGATAAATTACCAGACTGCCGGGGAATAAACAGATGCGCTAAAAAAAGGTAGCTATAGACTTGTTGTCAACAAATAGAGTTGTCCTGTTTTAGAGCAAATAAACTGTCCGGTTCTGTAGGGTGGCTGCGCATGGAACATGGCAAGCCACCGATATCAGCTCAGTAAGGCTTATGCTGCTGCATGTGAGCAAACTGCAATCTCATTTCCTTTAGGGGCATAGGCAGCCAATTTCCTTGGGCCATGAAAGATAGCAAGCCCACCATTGGGATAGCGATGAACGCTAACAGCAACCCTGACATAATGACAGCGATATTGATCCTGTGGGATTTGAAGTTTTAGTCCCTCGAACTTTACACAGTTATCGTTGCCGACTGTACGGTCATACTGTTCGCAAAGGATATCTTCCAGGGCAGTGCCTGCCCAAGGCACGAACACGCTCTGTGGTTCTTGAGGGACAGTCGCGAACTCAGCATTATGGGCCGGCATATATGTATTTGCAAGATAATCATTGGCCTGCTTCATCTCAGTGATGCCCGCCATAGCAAGTTCCTTGACGAGCCGGTCTTGATGGGTGCTGAATGCTCGCTCAGAACGGCCCCTGGCCTCAGGAGAATACGCTGCTATCATCTTAATCCCCAGTTGGCTCAGAGCACGACCAAACTGCGTTAGATTTAACTTGTCCACCTTCCCTCCGGCCTCCGGCGTATGCCAGTAGTGACTTCCTCGGTCTGTATACAACGAAGCAAACAATCCGTGTTTGTCAATGACCTCTTTTACCCCTTGGAAGCTGCTTTGCGTGCCTTCTTCCTCAACAAAGAATATCGAGTAGTGTTCACTGCTGGCGTCATCCATCGTCACGATTAAATCCCAATATTTGCCGGGTACCCACTGGTGACGGGAGCCATCCTGGTGGAGCATCATGCCAGCATAGGGAGCCCTGGTCCGCTTTTTCCTGTGTGTCCCTTTCTGTGCTGCTTTGGGTATCAATCCCTTTTCCTGAAGAGTGTTTTTGACCCATGTGTAGCTTCTGCTTCCTTTATGAGCACGCCGATACCAGCTATAAAAGTGTTTGGCATTGAAACCGCAAAAACGATTGCTGTAAAGATCCGACAGCGCCATTACTTCATCAACCGGCGCACGTCGGTGTGAGATTTGCCCTAAACGCTTATCTGTAAGTCCTTCCATTCCCTGATCCTCATACCTCGTCAGATATCGCCGAAATGTCCTATCACAGACCCCAAGAAGCATCGCTGCCTCCTCCTGCGTCAGCCGTCCTCGTTTCCAACCCTCATAGCTTTCTTCAAATCTCATCTTCCGTACCTCCTGCAACACCACCGAACGTTTCATGGATAGCCCCCTTGCCATCCATATATTATCCGGACAGTTTATGTGCTACAGATACGGACAGTTTATCTGCTCGCCACAAAAGGTAGCTATAGACTACTCGCGGCATCCTGTTTTATGGTATTATATTAGGTTGTTTGCATCGGGGCGTAGCGCAGCTTGGTAGCGCGCACGGTTCGGGACCGTGAAGTCGGAGGTTCAAATCCTCTCGCCCCGACCATTTTTCCCGCACTCCGTTTCCTTCTATGATCTGCCGTGCTAAAATAGCGTGTTAAATCAAACCACATGGTCGTCGGCATTGACACGTGGGACATCAAAGGTATTACAAAGACGGATACGCCGGAAGCTGCCGTCAACACTGCCTTTGAGCTTCTGCAATAATCCTCTGAACCATACGCATTTACCGGTCGTTTGTGTTATAATTTTTAACACACCTTTGAGCCCCCTTAGCTCAGTAGGATAGAGCACAGGTTTCCTAAACCTGGGGCCGCATGTTCGAATCATGCAGGGGGCACTTAAATTCGTCACTTCCTATCCCAACTGGGAGAATCGGATTCGGCCGAATGATGAGGTAAACAATGCAGCTCAAGTGCAATATTCCAACCCCGCGCGCATCTCAAGAATATTTCACAATAACCACTTAATTCTAAATGAGGAGGGTGTTATGAAGAAAGGTTTCGATGCAACGGTATTGTTGGCAGCCGCTTTATTAATGATTTTTGCATTCCCGGTGGGTGCATCCGTGTTTCCTTCCTCTGCCGGACCGACCTTGAACCAGGCGGCTCAGGTCTCTTCTCCTGATGGTGCGACCCCGGTAAGCGTCCCTGATGAGGCTATGGAAATGCTTCAATTCAAGGCAGGCAATCATGTACTCGGGTTTCAACCTAATAAGGTATACTTTGCGGCACTGGACCATGTGTTGAGCGTCAGTTTTTTGGGCACGAAGGGCGCAACCCCCAAGGCTGCCATAGATGCCTCATCAGTTGGCAGGATAACTGAAGCTCCATCACTGGGCAAGGTGGTTTATCAGGATCTTTGGAAGGGCATAGATCTGGCCTATGAGTCGACGAAAGATGGTGTCACCGAAAGCACGTATTATATAGCACCCGGCGCTGATGTTTCGGATATAAGACTGCGGTATAACGTTCCAGTGGAGACCCAAAAGGATGGTTCGCTCAAATTCAAGTTCGGCAGCGGATATCTGACCGAATCTTCTCCAATTGCCTGGCAGCAGATAAGCGGGAAGCGAATACCGGTTACAGTGGCATTCAAAATCTCGGGAGAGGAAGTCGGGTTCAGTGTGGGCAAATATGACGATAGATATCCGCTCACCATTGACCCAACATACGCATGGAACACTTTTTATGGGGAAGGCACCATTAACTACAGTTATGGGCTAGCTCTCGACAAAAGCGGTAACGTATACATCACGGGCTGGAGCAACGCATCATGGAACGGCCCAAACGACGAGCTTCCGCTTAACGCTTACGGCAGCACCAATGAAGTCTTTATATTGAAACTCGACAAAAATGGCGCGTATCAGTGGCACACCTTCTATGGGTCGGGCAGCAGCGGTCAAAGCATAGCCACAGATGGAAGCGGAAATGTTTATGTTACCGGGTACAGCTCGGTGACCTGGAACGGACCATCCGGCCAGGCTCCTCTCCATACATACGGCAATATTCATGTTTTGAAACTGAACAAAGACGGCGCTTATCAATGGCACACCTTTTATGGGAATATTGAAGGCAGGGGCATTGCAGTGGATGGCGGAGGAAATGTCTATGTATCGGGATATGCGTCTTACTCGTGGTACGGACCTGGCGGACAATCTCCTTTAAATCCTTATCCAGGCAGCAACCAGGACATTTTTGTCCTCAAACTGAACAGCAGCGGGCAGTACCAGTGGCACACCTTCTACGGTGCAAACAGTCAGTCCAGCGCAGGAAACGGCATTGCACTGGACGGAAGCGGCAACCTCTATGTCGCGGGCTATGGTGGTCTGACCTGGAATGGACCAAACGGTGAGGAACCTCTTAACCCCGCTTCGAGCAACGGCCAGAGTATCATCGTGTTGAAACTTGACGGCAACGGTGCATACCAGTGGCATACTTTTTACGGGGCTGATAACGGGACTTCCGGGGGCTACGGCATCGCGTCGGAAGGCAACGGCAACGTCTACCTGACGGGTTATGCAAACGGAGGATGGAACGGCCCTGCCGACGAGGCACCTCTGAGCAATTACAGCGGCTACTCCGATTTATTCGTCTTGAAGCTCAACAGCGGCGGGACATATCAGTGGCACACCTTTTTTGGGCCTGGAAACGGAGGGTACGGTATTGCCGTCGGCAGCAACAATCAGGTATATGCAACAGGGTATAGCAACACAGTATGGAACGGCCCCTCAGGTCAGCCGCCTTTGAATGGCACTAGTGGCATCTGCATCCTGGATCTCAACAGCAGCGGGGCATACCAGTGGCATGCCTTTTATGGTTCAAGAAGTAATATATACAATACAGATGCGGGCCATGGCATTGCCGTTGACAGCATCGGAAATATATTTGCTTCCGGACATGGCAGCGCGACATGGGGGATTCCGCTTCACGCCTTCAGCGGCACCCAGAATATCTTCGCTCTGAAACTTGCCGCCCAGTACCTTCTGACAGCCAAAGCGCTGGGCACCGGCACAGGGACCGTGAAGTCAAGCGTCGGAGGAATAGATTACACTTATCCGGCAGTCAAGACAGCGGCCGTGAATCTCGCTCCCGGGACAGCCGTGACTCTGACCGCAACTGCGGGCGCCAATACCACAGCTTCATGGACGGGGAACTGCAATTCTAAGGGAGGTACTCCATTTGCGGCTACCTGCACCATAAACAGTATGAACGCTGCCAAGACCGTAACCGCGGCCTTTAAACGTACGGTAGTGAGCGTAGTTTCTCCCAACGGCAACAATGTATTGGCTTCGGGATCGTCTGCGGCAATTCACTGGGTAGCTACCGGCTCTGCCGTGAATTTCAGGATCAATTACTCGACCGACAACGGGGCTACCTGGACGCCGGTGACGACGGGGATGGTAACAGGCAGCAGTTATCAGTGGACTGTACCTGCGACGATCAATAATCAGACGAGGTGCCGTGTTCAGGTTATAGGATATGATGCGAACAATATACAAGTCGCATCCGACACGTCCAATAGTATGTTTACGATAGAGGTCGTAAAATTGACCTCGCCCAACGGCGGCGAGACACTCACTTCGGGGACCCCTTATGCGGTCACTTGGACTACGAATGCGACAGCCAGGGCAGTTACAGCAACTGCCCTCTGGTATTCCATGGACGGCGGCTCAACATGGAAGTTGGCCAAACAGATTGCGGGAAACCCAGGTGTTTTTCAGTGGACACCCCCGGCCGTAAATGGAGCTCAGACACAATGCAGGGTGAAGGTTGTACTCAAGGACTCAAACGTCATACTTGCAAGCGACATAAGCAACGGTGTATTCACCGTCAATAATGCCCCTTAAAATAATGAGTGGAGGCAAACACCCTTTTGATAAAGATGGCGAAGTTACTGAGTAAAGTGACAAGTTAGCAACTTAACGTCTAATCAACTCAGCGCCCATCCCTAAGACTCTCGGGGTAATGGTGAGCATATCTTTGCGTCGTAGATATATCAGCGTGCCCAAGTGACTCAGAGGGGTGCTGATCAGATGCGGCTGTTCTTATGCCTTCATGACCTCTGCGATAATATTCATCAACGGGGTTCCCGCGAGATGATCCGAGAAGTTCAGTCCGTCATCACCCATCTTCCGGATCAATTGCAGCGCTATATTGATTGAAGCCTTCTCAGATGCGCACATGAAGGGACCGACCATATTATACTGTCCGGTTGAAAAGTAATTGGTGCAACCGCACCAGTTCATGCAGTAGTCTTTAATCCCACATTCCCGGCACTCTTTATTTATTGCGCTGCTGGAGATGGCTTTACAGCATTTTCCCCTGACAAACTCACCATTTATATTTCCAAGGCAGTGCTCTTTCCCGTCATCCGAGCCGATCAGTCTCTCACAGGGGTAAATGTTTCCGGACGGCCCAAAGGCATATTCTCCGTCTCCCATTTTGCATCTCTCCGAGGGCTTATACCCACCCCTCAGGACCACAGCTACCGCGCTATCGATCAGACTGACGTATCTTGGCTCGCCCCTGTGATAGTACTCGATATATTTCCGGGCAACGGCGTTGTAAATTTCCGGGAGAATGTCCGCTTCCTTTTCTGTCCATCCGGCGGAAATATTAGGATTCAGGTAGATACTTCTGACTCCGAGAGAGGCCAGGTAATCCACGATATCCGGCAGCAAACACAGGTTATCGGGAGAGTAAACGGCATTTACGGGGGTAAGCGGAAAATCCTTTAAAACCCGCTTGATATTGGGTTCAACGATTGCTGAACTTCCGCTGCCGTCTGCAAAGTGTCTTGACGCATCCTGCACTACCCGGGGACCATCACAGCTTATATTCAAGATCGTATCATTTTCGGCTAAAAACCGGGATATGCTTTCTGAATAGATCGTCCCATTCGTTGTGACTGATAGTATTGTCCGATTCTTGTCATGGGCCGGATGGGAGCGGATCATTCCGGTAATCTCTCTTATTAAATCGATCTCCAGGAGAGGCTCACCGCCAAAATATCCAATCTCAATTGTCTCATTCTTCCGGACATTTTGGTAGACAAAATCAATGATTTTTGCAGCGGTCCCAATGCTCATAGTGGCATTGTTCTTATGAATATAGCAGTAATCGCATGCCAGATTGCATTTTTGGGTAATAGCCAGTGTGACCTTCATGATTCCGGAAGAATCACAAAGATGTGGCGCGGAGTTTGCTTTAATCATTCAAACCGAAGAATCAAATAACTGATTTCATCCCGCTGACCGCGTCGGCGAGGTCCAGCATGCCGTTGAAGCTGATGCTCCTTGATGCGGCCACTTTCTTGCTCATATCTGCGACAACCTGGGTTGAAAATTCATGCCATTGTTTCTCATTCAGCAAATATGCCTCTCCCGCATAGTGGATGTGCGCAAACTTCTTGCCTCCCTTATACCACCACGGAATGAGGTAGAGTGAGCTGGCCGTACCAGCGGCTTTCATCTCCTTCATTTTGATATCAGGCGAGAGATTCACATTTGCAGATACCGGTTTGAGGCGGTTGGCTTCAATGAACTTAGCTATCAGGTCTGCGTATCCGATGAAGAAATCCCTGCGTCCACCTGCTTTGAACCCCTGCCATTCTAAGTATTCGCTCATAGTAGCCCTCCTTATTATTGGTAATAACTTCCTTACCGTGTTAGCAGTAATAGTCAATTCTACGACACTTCAGCGCGTTATACAATTGTGGAAAGTACTTATTTCAGTTGCTATTTTCTTTATTATCATATGCGCTATTATTTACCTGTTGACACGGTGCCCTTTAATAGGTGACCCTTTTGGTACTTATCAGGACCTATGCAGGGGGGGCATCCGTTTTTCCCCTTTCGCGGCGAAATGCATTTTTCTCCTATTATTGTTACATTATTAATAGATGCATGCTTCTCAAAGTCTGCCCTTCTTTCATGCGGGCTCCGTTCTTTCTTCTGCGGACGGAAAAGCCGGGACCCCAGACTCAAGCGTCGGCAAGGGCATTCCTCCATTAAAACTAATTCCCGGGCGGCCAGGACAGATAAATGGGCATCACAGAACAACGCCTTAGTCTCAGGAAGATTCTTAGGGTCTTGGTAAGCTCCGATAAAGAATCCAGAATCAATCTTTTTGAAGTCTTCCCGCGGTTCAGGGCGTTTTTTGCCAACAGGCTCAATATACTCTATGCGCGGACCTCCGGAGATGTTTTCTTTACTATCCTTATTCTGCTGGGGCTTTTCGGCCCGCAGGACCCCGACCGCAATATCTCCCTTTTTATTTCGTGGGGCCTCTGGTGGACGAGTGTCGTCCTCAGCTGGTTTTTAGTAGGCAAATTATGGTGCGGCGTCTGCCCCTTTCCCGGATTGGGCCGCCTCTTTCAAAATTATGGGCTAAGCCTTAATCTCGAAGTCCCCCAGTCTCTGAAGAAGGTCTTTGTCCATCTCTCCGTTATCCTCCTGGGCATCATCATATGGATAGAATCTGTGACGAACATGAAGGAATGGCCTGCCGGGACAGCTTACCTGCTGTTAAGTATTTTGGTGGGCGCAACACTGATGGGAGTGATCTTCAAAGGACAAGCATGGTGCAGGCATGTATGCCCGCTGGGAAAGATAATCGGCTCCGCAGCGACCATAGCAGTTACAGAATTCAGGTCCGACCGGACAAAGTGCCAAACATGTAAGACCATGGCGTGCAAGGTGGGGGCCGGCAGCGTGCCTGGGTGTCCCATCAGCCTGGGCGCGACCAATGTCAGGAGCAACTTTTATTGCCTTGTGTGCGGGCATTGTGTGATGCTGTGCAAACGGAGTTCTCCGGCCATTTATCTCAGGAACCCTTTCGTGGAAATCACCTCTCACGTAGGACTTGCAACTAAAAAAACGACATATCTTACCTATTCCTATATCATTCCTTTTTTTATGGGGTCGCAGCTGGCCCGTTTCGTCCAGCACCTTCAGTCGTATCAATTGCTGCAGACCTATCTCTTCGGATCAAATCTCGTGGCGTTTACAGTCCTTCTGGCGGCAGGGTTCCTGTTCTTCATGGCCGTCATCAGAATAGGGGCCTCTTTTTTCGCTCCCATCGAAAACGATGTATTCGGTCTCTATTCGCCGATGGTCCCGGCCCTTGTCCCTCTGGCTTTTACGGGCGAGCTCGCCTATAGGCTCGAGTATCTCATATCAAACATGGGCAACTTTCTGCCCACCTTCGGGAGACAGTTCGGCATCGGTCTCGACACACTTTCATTCCATGTCCCGATCCCCGCAGTTTATGCACTATGCATCCTTGTCCTGACAATAGGGGCACTGGCCGGAAATTATGTCCTGTATATATTTTACAGGCGTAATTTTATCGCTGCCATGTCGAAGAAAAACTATGTATCTGTTTATATATTGCTTGCACTCATCTTCCTGATCTATCTTATACTGTTCGGACTTCCTGACTTTCCCATCCTAAGCTATCCGTAGCATTGATCTGCTATAATATTGCAAAACATATCCTGCACTACATTCGCTCTGCCTGAGGTGAAAATGCGAAACATAATAGCGACGCTGGCGATAGCACTTGCCTTGACCTCCTGCAGTCACAACCTTCGGGAAGAGTTTGACACGAGCCTGTCTAAATACAACAATCTCTTAAGCCGCAATGAACTTGGGTCCGCAAACCTGTTTGCGGCAAACTCCATCAAGGAAGAATTTAACACCAGGGCTGCGGCATTAAAAGATGTACGAATCGTAGATTACAAGATAGTGAACGTCAAGTATGCCGAAGACAAGCATCGGGCAAGCGTCGATGTGGAGATTTCTTACTACAACCTCTACACCAACAAGGTAAAATCCTTGCGGGACCTCCAGGAATGGAC
>JBGOVD010000240.1:0-4344 GCA_041477935.1 Dissulfurispiraceae bacterium
CCATAATTTGTCTTTTTATTTCTAAACAGGGAGGAGATATGTTTAAGAAAATTATTGTTGCCGTGACGGTCTGTCTGCTTATTGGCGGAATGGCTGCCCTCTCCGGAGCCGCGTCGAAAAAACAAGTGGTGCTCATGAAGACGTCACTGGGAAACATCAAGATCGAACTCATGCAGAAAGAGTCTCCGATGACCGTCAAGAACTTTCTTTCTTATGTAAAGGCCGGGTTTTATAGCGGTACCATTTTTCACAGGGTAATCCCCAGTTTCATGGTCCAGGGAGGCGGATTCACGCCTGAGATGAAGGTGAAGGAGACCGAGCCGTCGATCAAGAATGAGGCAGCCAACGGACTGAGAAACGACAGGGGCACAATTGCCATGGCCCGCACTGGGGCTCCCGACAGCGCGACCTCACAGTTCTTCATCAACCTTGTGAATAATGACAGTCTAAACCGGCCTATGCCTGATGGGCACGGATATGCAGTGTTCGGAAAAGTGATAGAGGGCATGGATGTTGTAGATAAGATAGCATCGGTAAGCACAGGAGTTACGATGGGTTTCCCTAACGTACCGCAGACGCCGGTGGTGATAAAGTCGATTACCTTAGTCGAATAATCAAGCTTTTGGCAGGTAGCTGCCTTCAATACGGACGGTTGACGATACTAAAGGAGTATTTATTATAATGAATGGTTCTAAGCTTGATGATCTATTACCCTAGTATGGCAGGCATATTATAATGAACAGCCAATCATTCGACCGGCTCATCAAGGCATTGCTGGATGGCGACCAATCAGGGGCAGTTGCTGAGGCGGCGAATCTGCGGAATGCCGGTGTTGATAATGAACAAATCATAATCGGCGGCATCGAGACCGCGATGGGAAAGCTCGATGCTAAATGCACTGTCGAACAATTCAACCTGCTCGAAATAATGCTTGCAGGCCGTGCTGTGATGGGGGTGATCAAGGCCCTCTATCCGGATGGGCCGCCGGCGGCCACGCGGGAAACAGTTGCATTGGCGAGCCTTGAGGGTGATGTTCATGACCTGGGTAAAAATATAGTCAAGACGGTACTTCTGGCAAAGGGATACCGGGTTGTCGATTGCGGCAAGGATTGTCCTCTTGAGACGCTCATCGATAAGGCAGAACGGGAAGGCGCGGGGATAATCTGCATAAGCGGACTAATAACGAGTGTCATGCCACTGGTCCGGCAGGTTGTTCCTATGCTGCAGGCGCGCGGTCTGACAAATATTAAGGTCCTGGCAGGAGGCGCGGCCCTGAAGCAGGCGTCAGCGGATACGCTCAACGTAGATTATGTCGCGGATTCCGTTTTCGACGGCGTGCGATTCCTTGAAACATCGACCGGGCAAGCTCCCGAGCGAGACCAATGAACAGCCTGCAACGCATTCAGGCAGCGGTTCGTTTTGAACAGACAGACCGGGTCCCGGTCATTCCCCAGGTCTTCGGCCATGCCGCAGTTTTTGCAGGCAAGGCTTTGGGTGAGTATGTCAGAGATGGTGAAACCCTTGCTCAATGCCAGTTGAAGGCTGTTGCCCACTATGGGTATGATGCCGTCTTTGCGCTGATGGATGCGGGTGTGGAGACCGAGGCTGTCGGTTCACACCTGAAGTATCACGACAATATATATCCCTATGTCGACAGGTATGTGATTGCAGATATCGGGGACTTGGACAGATTAAGTGTGCCTGACCCGAATCGCAGCGGTCGTATGCCGGAGCTGCTCAAAGCTGCACGCATTCTGCGCCGTGAACTCGGTGACGAGGTGATGATTGTCGGCTGTGTATTGGGACCGATGACACTGGCGATGCAGTTGATGGGACCGGAAAAAGCCCTCTTTCTGGCGGTGGATGAACCTGATTTATTCGGTCGCGTCCTTGATTTTGCTTCAGATGTTTCCATCACCTTTGGACTCGCTCAGATCGAAGCGGGGGTGCATGCGCCGTTTGTATTCGACCCCTCTGCATCCCCGGCGGTCGTGCCTCCGCAGTTCTTTCGCGAATTCCTTCTGTCACGGCTCAAAAGGCTTTTTTCTGCATTGAAATCGGGCGGATCGTTGGCCAACTGGCTTCACATAGCGGGGCCGGCAGAGACGATATTTTCATATTATCCGGAGGCTGGGGTGGAGATCGCCAACTTCGATTACTGCGTCGACCCGCTGCGCGCTCGTCAGCTTCTTCCCGAAATCTGCCTCGACGGCAACATAAAACCGCTTTCCTTTGTCGAAGCCACGCCTGGTGATATTTCTGCTGGATGTGCCGGTTTGCTGGCTCAACTCGGCCCGGGCCGCGGCTATATCCTCTCTTCCGGTTGCGAGATCCCACCCGAAGCCAAACCTGAAAATGTGGCTGCCATGGTGAGTTCCTCACGCACTAAGGAGTGACCAGGTGCCCGTACTCACTATTAAGTTTCCGGGTAAGGATCGTCACATAGCTTTTATAGCGGGTCGTTCGGTCCGCGATATCCTCGATGAAACCGACATCAGGGTCCGTGCGGGCTGTAACGGTGAAGGGGCATGCGGTATGTGCCGGATCAGGATCGCAGGCGGCAATGCCGGAGAACTCACAGTGAATGAGACATTAAGCCTGGATGCCGGCGCGCTTTCCCAAGGGATGAGGCTTGCCTGCCAGGTAAAAACGGACCATGATCTGCAGATAGAGATTATCAACCCTGCTCCCGGCTCGTCCTGGAGGCGGCTGGAAGAAGGCTGGGTCGGGGATCCTGGTCAAGGCGAGGCGTTGGTGGTCGACGCGGATTTGTCACACCCACTGGGTGTAGCCATCGATCTTGGCACTACGCATATTTCAATTACCATGCTGGACCTTCTGACCGGTAGTCGCCTTGCCGGACGGCTCGGGCTGAATCCTCAATCGTGCTCGGGCACGGATGTCCTGACCAGACTGATGTCTGCGGAATCCGGTGGAGAGGCCGCAAAGTTGAGCTCCCAGG
Source organism: Dissulfurispiraceae bacterium (assembly GCA_041477935.1). Classification (GTDB taxonomy): domain Bacteria; phylum Nitrospirota; class Thermodesulfovibrionia; order Thermodesulfovibrionales; family Dissulfurispiraceae; genus Fen-1308. The sequence goes on from JBGOVD010000240.1 coordinate 2,963, forward strand.
TTGTTCAGGCGATAGGTGAAGGACTGCATGATATCGGGTCCCGGGAAGGAATCGATTTGCGAAGGGTGTCGCATGTTGTACTGGTGGGCAACACCGCGATGCTGGCCCTTCTATCGGGGCGGAACTACCATCTTCTTCTTCAGCCTCAATATTGGAGCCAATCCATCGAATGTTGTCCCATCGAAACGGCCGCCTGGGCCGCCGTCTGGCAAATCGACCTGGCAGCAGCTATCGAAGTTATGCCCCCTCTTGCCGGGTTTGTAGGATCGGATTTGCTCGCTGGGGTCGTGTCAACACGTTTGACAGAACGCGGTCGCGGAGCGCTGCTGCTCGATTTCGGGACCAATTCGGAAGTCGCCCTTTGGGACGGCAATACCCTGTGGGTCACGTCTGCTGCCGGAGGCCCTGCTTTTGAGGGCTGCGGGATGAGCTGCGGAATGCCGGCGGACCCAGGCGCCATCTTCCGGGTACACGAATCGAATGAAGAAGGCGAAATATCCTTTGAAGTCGTCGGTGGCGCCGAACCGCGCGGTCTGTGCGGCACCGGCATGGTCGACCTGCTGGCCTGCCTTATAAAAAGCGGGACGTTGAACAAAAAAGGACAGTTTGCGAAGTCGGTTCCTGCGTCCGGGTTTCCTTTTCATGTCGACGGCCGGACGATAGTTCTTAACAAAAAGGACGTCGATACTTTCCAGCGTGCAAAGGCTGCCATCGGGGTTGCCGTCAAAGTCCTGTTGACGAAAGCCGGCATGGGGTATAATGAGTTGAAGAGGATTTGCATCGGCGGTATATTCGGTCAATATCTGGATATCGCCAATGCCATGGAGATCGGGTTATTGCCTTCAATCCCAGGGATTGTAGAAACATCGGGAAACACGGCTCTTGCTGGGTGCGAGGCAGCACTCATATTGTCTGATAGAAAGGAACGATTGCAGGAAGTGATGAGACGCGCAGTCATAATAAATCTGTCTGACTGCGCCGATTTCGAATCACTATTCCTGGAACATCTCTACCTGATGCCGATCTCCGATAACAGAGGCCATGACTGAACCGTTTTCCGACAAGCAACAATTAAAGGCGTTCATAAGCGCTGCGCAATACATTGCCGGCCTGACATCCGGCCAGGATATCTGGGAGGAGGCCGGGAAGGTGCTGCTCAGATTTTTCAGCGCAGACTTTGCAGCCTTCGGGAGATATGGCCCCGATGGAAACATCGATATCGGGCACCGGCTATTTTCGGACGACGCTGCGTCAGTGCTGTTGCCGGAACAGGAGCTGAAAACTGCGGTCAGGGATGTCTTCGAGAGCGGATTTCTCACCTTTGTTTCTCTTCCATACGACCCGCCGATTACAGTAGCATTCTTCCCTGTACTCCACCAAAA
>JBGOVD010000196.1:0-4906 GCA_041477935.1 Dissulfurispiraceae bacterium
AGGCAGTACTTTTTACGACACCAAGGTAAATGTACGGGCCGAATAAGTCTGGATCGGCTTACTTTTCGTCCTTCTCCCGTATCTCGATCCTGCGGATTTTTCCGCTGATGGTCTTGGGCAGTTCGCTTACAAACTCGATTATCCTCGGGTATTTATAGGGCGCTGTAACTTTCTTCACGTGGGCCTGCAGCTCATGCGCCAATTCTTCCCCTGCGATGTACCCCTTGGCTAAAACAATCGACGCCTTGACCACCTGCCCCCGAAGCGGATCGGGAACCGGCGTTATGGCACATTCGACCACTGCCGGATGCTCGACAAGGGCGCTTTCGACCTCAAACGGGCCGATGCGGTAACCCGAACTCTTGATCAGATCATCCGCCCTTCCAACGAACCAGTAATACCCGTCCTCATCACGCCAAGCCATGTCTCCGGTGTAATATATGCCGTCATGCCACACCCCTGCCGTCCGTTCCGGCTCGCGATAGTATCCGCCGAACATCCCGAAAGGCATCCTCTTGTCGGTGCGGACAACGATCTGTCCCTCTTCGCCGACATCGCATGCATTTCCCTTATCATCAAGCAGGTCGATATCGTACCAGGGCGCGGGCTTGCCCATCGAGCCCGGTTTCGGCTCCAGCCACGGGAATGTGCCGATAGCCACGGTCAGCTCTGTCTGGCCGTATCCCTCCATGAGTCTTATTCCGGTTGCCTTGAGGAACTGTAAATAGACTTCCGGGTTAAGAGGTTCGCCCGCAATGACGCAATATTTGAGTTTCCCGAGGTGGTATTTTGAAAAGTCTTCCTTGATGAGGAACCGGTAAATCGTAGGCGGCGCACAGAACGAAGTGATTCCGTACCTGCCCACTACATCAAGGAGTTTCCTGGGTTCGAATTTTTCGTAGTCATAAACGAAAACGGCGCACCCGGCAATCCATTGCCCGTAGATCTTTCCCCAGACGGCCTTCGCCCATCCGGTATCTGCCACCGTGAGGTGCAGGCCGTCTTCCTGTACATTTTGCCAATATTTGGCTGTAAGTATATGGCCGAGGGGATAGGTGAAGTCGTGCTGCACCATCTTGGGCATGCCCGTCGTACCGGAGGTAAAATAGAGGAGCAGGATGTCACTGTTCGAAGTGGCCGAATCACCCGCCGGCCGGGGAAATGACTCTGATGCGCGCGCGATCTCTGCATTGAAATCCAGCCAGCCGTCGCGGCTGCCCCCGACAATAACCTTCAAAACAAGCGACGGCGATTGTGACTCTGATTCCTCAATATGTTTTATAACGATCTCGTCCGAAACGCTTACAATCATCTTGATGTCCGCTGCATTGTTCCGATATCTGATGTCCTTGGGCGTAAGCAGATGGGTTGCCGGAATAGCGATGGCGCCGATCTTGTGAAGGGCCAGGAGGCAGAACCAGAACTCGAAGCGCCTCTTGAGTATCAGCATGACAGGGTCGCCCTTGCGTATGCCCAGTGATGAGAAGAAGCTCGCCGTCTTGTCGCTGAAATGCTTCAGCTGGCCGAAGGTGAAGACCTTTTCTCCTCCCTTGTCATCACACCAGACAAGCGCTATCTTATCAGGATTAGCAGCCGCCGCTTCGTCGACGACATCGTAAGCGAAATTGAAATTCTCGGGTATGATAATCCGGAAATTTTCAATGAAGTCTTCATAAGAACTGAAATCTACCCTGGAAACAAATCGATTGAGCATCGGCCCTTTCATAGTATGATCCTTAAAAAAGTTTTCAGATTTGCGTTTCAGGACTTGCCGATCCTGCCAAGAACGTCAGCTATCGAGTCGACCATAAGCTGCACGGCCTTTTCTCCCTTTTCGCGAGAGGCCTTTCCCGGGTCCCCCCAGACCCCTCCTTTCCAATATTTTGTGTAGTCCTTAAATATAAACGGCTTGGGGATTTGAGGAAATTCCTCCGCCGCCCTTCCCTTCACAAGTTCGGGCGCAAGGTAAAGCATGATCGATGTCTCGATCTCTCCCGCATGAGAATCGTTGGGTGTCTCGGCCAGGGCTGCAAGGTCCTTCCATAGGAGGTCATAGGGTGAAAATACAGCTATCCGGGCGCCCTTCAGACTGCCTATCAGCACCTCGGCAGTCTCCTTCAGTGCCGACATATGCAGGCTGCCTCCATGTCCGGAGATGAGCAGGATGTTCCGCAAGCCCTTGCGGTATGCGTCCTGGATAAGGTCGGAGGCAAGGTGTCTAAGCGTTTCCGGAGTGATGCCTATCGTGCCCGGATGGCCTCCGGTAGTCGTACATACACCGTAGTAGACCAGCGGCGCCAGAAAAAACTTCCTTTTGGATGAAACTTTCTTAAGGACTTCCCTGATGATGAGGGCATCGGTATTCAGGGGCAGATGACTGCCATGCTCCTCGATAGTGCCGAATGGAAAGACAATGGTCTTCGTCTGTTTCAGATAGCGTTTATAATCAGCCATAGTAATATTTTCAAGCTCGATCATGTTATCACTCCTGTTCCGGTTTTCTTCATTTTACAGGCAGAGAACGGCAAATTGAAACATAAACAATACCCTTCCCGCAAAATTTGATATACTTTATGAAAGTCCACCGGGGAATGATCAATGTCTACTTTGGTCCGCATACTGGAGCGCATCGAAAAGAAGAAGGCTGATTATCAGCACTATAACTTTTCGGAGAGGGAGAATGATGCGCTCAAAACCTTTTTCGACCTTGCACAGGAGTTCGACTCGCTCGATGATTTTTATCTCCTGTCGGTGGCCATCCCCAAGGGCCTCTACGGCCTCGATGCCAGGCTCTATATTATCAGCCCCAAAACAAACGAGCTATCACTAGTCGCGACCACTATAGAAAACGATGCTCCGCTTCAGACTCCTGCGCCTCCGCATGTCAAACCAAATGACCACCCCTATATTACCGGAGACAATGTTCTTGTGCTGAGCATCCGTGGCAAAAGAACACATGTTGACCAACTCCCCTTCAAGATGCACGGCAACGTTATGGGAGTGCTAGAGATATTCCCCTTCATCGGACGGACGGTCAGTGAGGAATTTTTCTTCGAGAAATACGCCAACAGGATAGGGTATAACGTCCATAACCGGTTTATCGCCCAAAAAAACATCGAGCATCTGCGTTTCATCAAATCTCTCGTTGCCGATATCGAGCACAATATCATCGTGCCAAATATCATTTACAGGCTTTATCTCAGGAACATTAAAAACAAGATTAACAAGTATGTGGTCATCGAGCAGCTGCTTAAGGACTGCCTGAAAGAGGACAGATGCGATGCCGTCTACCTGGCGAGTTTACTCTCTGAAATCATTGACAACAACAGGAGTCTTGTCGGTGAATACGACAACATCGAGAAACACTACAGGAACATGAGCCTCTTCCTTGAGACCCTGCTGAGGCGGAGCCATTTCGACCAGGGAAGACTGACGCTCCGGACGAAGCCCTGCAATATCAATATGGAAATAGTGAAGCCTCAACTTGATCGATATATCGAGCGCTTCCATGAGATGGGCATAATGATCGATGACCGCATCAGCGGCATCCCGGACGAAGACGTCATCAGCGTAGTGGACGTCGGCCTAATGTCGCAGGTATATGCAAACCTCTTCTCGAACGCCCTGAAATATACACACGAAGTGATAGCCGACAACGGTGGACTAGAGAAGCATATGTCATACGGCAGAGAGCTGATTCCAGAGTACTTCGGAAAAGGAAAGGACGGCATCAAGTATAACGTCTTCACCACGGGTCCGCACATACCGCCCGCGGAAAGGGAAAAGATATTTGAAGATGAATACCGCGGTTCAAACACGGAACTCAAGCCGGGCACCGGACACGGACTGTCGTTCTTCAAGAACGTCATAGAGATACATGGCGGCGTAGTCGGCTACGAGGCGACCCACAACGGTAACAACTTCTTTTTCATCCTGCCGAAAACCATGAAGTAGCATGCAATTCCCGGCATTTCCTCATTTCTCAAATATTGATCTCTGCTTAAAAAAAGAAGATCGGGAAAGGACTTTGATCCCACCCGATCTTCTTTTATGATATTCTGCTACGTGTTATGAATTCGGGTTCCTGCTCATTTGTATACTCGCAGAAATAAATCCTTCTCCCCAGTCACGCTCTACTGCACCGGAATCAATGGCACTGCAGAGGAGTTGACAAATACGTTGTCGAAAGTAGCTTCCATAAAGGCCACAGTGCCAGGTACCGAGCAGTTATCGACAACATTGCTTATATTCAAGCTTTTGTTAAGACGCCCGGGGGCTCCCGCATCCGAAACAGTATAGGGGATTGTCACCCATAAACCCGTATCCCGCCTGAATTGAAACCTGTTATTGGCCGGGTCCCAGCGCATCCACAGAATTACCGGCGCCCCTACACTCACCGAGCCCAAATCTATCGTTTGTGTGCCGGGAAGAGTGATGCTAGTGGTGCAATCTGAGTTCTGGCAAAGAGTCAGCCCTGCCTTTACTGTAAGCACTCCTTGCGCGTCTGAACTGCGATGTTCAACTGCTATACTGGCAAGCACGTCGTTAACTGCACTCCCGACTGTCGCCGTGCCGGTATTGAAAAAGTCGCCCTTAAGACGGGCACGGGTCCTGGTGACTGCAGGGTTAGTGCCGAGACACTCCGCAACATCGACTTTATTTACGATTACCGTTGCTCTTATGGCTGTGACGGCTGACTGGTCGATAAAATCAAGTGTGGCGTTATCAAAGATCTGCCCTGTATCCGAACCGATGACCCCATAGGTGCGATGAGCCAATAACAATTTCCCTGTTTTTACCTGCCGCACCGTTTCAGCCTCCAGCCACTTAGCGTCATCGATAGTTAACGCAGTGAACCCATCATATAGCACAAATGGCTCAAGCGCATAGGCAGAAAGCCCCCCAA
>JBGOVD010000009.1:0-15358 GCA_041477935.1 Dissulfurispiraceae bacterium
ACCGCTTTTCACAGCCATCTCGGCAGCCCTGAGCCCTTCTGCCGATGACGGGAATTTGATATGTGCGTTTGGTATCCACGAGAACATTTCCTTGCCCTGCTCCAGCATCTGTTCTGCCTTCGTGGAGAGGTCCGCATAGACCTCGACTGAGACGGAGCCGCCCGGAATAAGGCCGGACAGCTCGGTCACGACATTCCGATAAAAGTCGTATATCTCTTTCCCGCTGAATTTCTCACCCTTCTTCAGGCGCTCCTTCGCTTCGGGATTTTTCGATATCAATGTCGGGTTCGTTGTCTGCCCGTCAAGAAAGCCGAGCAGCTCCATTATCTCCCGCGTGTCAGCGGGGTTCCCTCCGTCGAGGAAAATTCTGGTATTAAGCCCTTGAGGTCTCATATCAACTCCTTCACCTTCTTGATAATCGCGCCTTTCTCAATCTCCTCGAATACAAGAAGCTCCTCGGGCTTGCCGCTCTTCGGCAGCTTCCGCACGGCGAGAGAATGAACAATGATGCCGGGAAGTGCGCTTCGCACCGCCTCTCCGATGCCGCCTTCAGGTGCATGGTCCTCAACTGTAATGATCGCCTTGGTATTCCGCGCTGCATCTTTGAGAGCAGCTCCGTCTATTGGCTTGATGCTGTAAAGATCGATCACCCTCACGGCGATATTCTCCTTCATCAGCTCTTCGTATGCTTTCAATGCTTCATAGAGCGTAATCCCTGCCGCGATTATCGTCACCCTGTCGGCGTCGCTGCGCTTCACTACCTTACTGCCTCCGATGGAGAAGGATTCATCATTGTCGTAAAGGATGGGCGTCTTCATACGGGTCGTCCTGATATAGACCATGCCCTTATGCGCCGCTGCCGCTTCTACCAGTTTGTCGGCGGACACGGCATCCGACGGATAGAGCACCGCACAATCCTTCACGGTCCTGAACATCGCGATATCTTCAAGCCCCATCTGGGAAGGCCCGTCCTCGCCGATTGAGACTCCCGCGTGAGAGCCGCAGAATTTGATATTCGCCCTGGAATACTGGCTCATCCGAATCTGGTCGAACGCCCTCGTCCAAAAGGCGGCAAAGGTCGAAACAAATGGAATTTTCCCCCTGCGCGAAAAACCGAGGGCCGCCCCCGCCATGTTTTGTTCAGCTATATACATCTCGAAAAATCTTTCGGGGTAGGCCTCTTTGAAAATTTCTGCATAGGTCGAGTTGCTGACCTCACCGTCAAGGACAACCATGTCGGGGTATTGAGGGAAGATCCTCTTAAGTGCGTGACCATATGCCTCGCGCGTGGCGAAAGGTTTGTTCTTATCATAAGCAACCGCTTCTGCCTGCACAGCGTCATGCTTTTCGAAAGCAAGGGCCTCGGGGTTGGTGATCTCTCCGGTCACCGACATGTCAACCGCTCCTAATTCACCAAGAGCCTTCTGAAACTCTTCCCGGGTCAGCGCCTTTCCGTGCCAGCCGTTTTTGTCTTCGATGAAAGAGATTCCCTTGCCTTTAACAGTGCCCGCAATGATCATAACCGGCCGGTCCTTGACCTGCATCGCCTTTTGATATGCACCAAGCACCTCTTCAAAATTATGTCCGTCGATCACGATAGTTTCCCATCCGAAGGCTGAAACCTTCCTTTCATAGGAAGCCAGATCGCGTCCATACATTGTTTCTCCCCTCTGGCCCAAACGGTTGACATCGATAGTCCCTATCAGGTTGTCCAGTTTGTAATAGGCTGCTATCTCCATAGCCTCCCACTGAGACCCTTCGGCCATCTCGCTGTCACCGAGGAGCACATAGGTGCGGTATGGGAGCTTGTCGATATATTTTGCGTTCAGCGCCTCTCCGACGCCGATAGACAGGCCCTGCCCCAGCGAGCCCGTTGCGGCTTCAGTGTATCGAAATGCTACACTGGGATGTCCTTCGAGAACGCTGCCGAACTTACGGTACGACCTGAGGTCCTGCTCTCCAAGCCTTCCGGCAGCCGCCCACAATGCATAAAAGAGAGGAGTTGCGTGACCCTTTGAAAAGATAAGCCGGTCATTATTCGGATACTCGGGTTTATCGAGATCGAACCTGAATGTCCCGCCGAAAAGCAGGCCCGTCATGAGTTCAGTGGCGGAAAGACCGGATGAGGGATGCCCTGAGCCGGCTTCGGTAGTTGAAAACAGGATGTAGTACCTGATAAGTCTCGCTATTTTTTCCAGCATTGCAACATCCTTCATAATGATCTCCTTTTATTCTGCTCCAGGTATTCAGGATAAGGACGATATTCACAAATATATCGCCGTCTTCCTCTCCCACTCAACTAATTATAGAAATATGCGGCGGGATATCCAAGAGTGCCCTGTCGTTCATGCATATCACTTTGATAATCAGAGGATCAGTTTTCATCATCTCTGCGATTGTGGACCGGTATTGCTATACTCTCTGCGGTCTGTTCATGTTAATATATAACGTTATTTTCTTTATGAGAGGTAAGGTATCTTGGACTTCAAGCCGATAAAGGCAAAAAAAATTTATGAAGAAATAGTAGAGCAGATCAGGGTCCTCATGGCCGGAGGTGAGCTGAAACCAGGCGATAAACTCCTTCCTGAGCGCGAACTTGCGGACAAGCTGCAAGTTAGCAGGGCCTCGGTACGCGAAGCTATCAGGGCACTGGAGATGATGGGCTTTGTTGAGATAAGACCCGGCGATGGTACATTTGTTCGTGACAGGAATGCAGATGATATCATCCAGCCCCTCGCAATGTTCCTTGCCATTGAAAGAAGTTCTCTGTTTGAGATGTTCGAGATCAGGAGAATCTTCGAATCCGCGACAGCCGCCCTGGCAGCCGAACACGCCTCGGATGACGAGGTATTGCATCTCGGCAATGCTCTCGATAACATGATTCAGAGCTTTAACGTCAAGGATTCCGAAAAAGGCGAAGAATACGACACGGCCTTCCATTATATCATTGCGGAAGCGACTCATAACGGCCTGCTGATCAGGCTCTTCAGGACAATAACAGAGGACTTTTCCCGTTCAGTATCGGTTGCCAGACGCCAGATATATATAGACGAGCACAATCCGGTCAATATAATAGATCAGCATAGACGGATTTTTGATGCCATCAAAATGCATGACCCGGAACGCGCATCTCAGGCAATGCTCGAACACCTGAATTACGCTGAGCGTGAAATGACGAAGAAAATGGGATAAAATACTTTTTTTTTAAAGCTGTTATCCACGATATAAATTACTGACCTGATTGTAGTTTTTACGTCTTCACCACTTATCTTTCAAATAATTCTTGACAGAAATACAAAAAAAGATGATAAATAATATTAACGGTCAGACCACTAGACAGGTCTACTGTTCGGACATTTTATTAAGTGGCTGCATATCGACCGGCAAAATTAAGGAGGCGCTGATGCTCGACGAGAGGATCATACAAAAATTAGAGACTATTGTAGGCAGGGAAAATTTATTGACTGAAAAGGTAGACCTGGTGACCTATAGCTACGACGCTACAGCGGATGTGCCGCGGACACTTCCCGATGTCGTCGTCATGCCCGTAACCACTGAGCAGGTCCGGCAGATCGTGAAGATCGCGGCTGCAGAAAAGATCCCTATCTACCCCCGCGGCGCTGGCACAAACCTCAGCGGCGGCTGCAACCCCCTCAAGAAAGGCATAGTCCTTTCCCTCCAGCATATGAATAAAATCCTTGAAATCGATACCGAAAACCTCACCGCTACGGTGCAGCCGGGCGTCGTAATCCAGGACCTTAACAACGCCGTCGCGGAGCATAGCCTCATATATCCTCCAGATCCCGGCACGGTGGCCACTGCCACTATGGGCGGCTCTGTCGCTGAGAACTCCGGCGGGCTGCGCGGCCTGAAGTACGGCGTCACGAAGCATTATGTGATGGGCATGGAGGTAGTGCTGGCAGATGGTGAAAAATTTCGCTTCGGCGGCAAGACCGTCAAGAACGTCACGGCATATGAGTTCCAGTCTCTGTTTGTTGGCTCGGAAGGCACCCTCGGAATTATGACGGAGATCACCGTCAAACTCATCCCTGCGCCGAAGTACAGGAAATCGATGATGGGCCTTTTTAAGACCATCGAGGATGCGGGCAATACGGTGGCAGGCATCATCAAGGCCAAGGTCATTCCGGCCACTCTGGAAATCATGGACAAGAAGACGATCGAGACCGTAGAAAACTATGCACACGTCGGGCTCCCTCTCGACTTTGCAGCCCTCTTGCTGATCGAGGTCGACAGCATGTCCCAGGAAGTTGTCGATCTCGAGACGCAGGCGGTCATAAAGGTCATCAAAGAGAACAAAGGCGATTTGAAGGTAGCAAACTCCGATGAAGAACGCGATAAGCTTTGGGCTGCCCGGCGCTCAGCACTTCCCGCGCTTGCGCAGCTGAACAATACTGTTATCATCGAGGATGCTACCGTGCCGCGCTCGAAGATAACCGACATGCTCGTAGCCTGCGAGGAGATAGGGAAAAGAAACAATGTTACCCTCGGCACCTTCGGCCATGCGGGCGACGGGAATCTCCATCCTACTATCCTTTTCGACAAGAATGATAAGGCGGAGACTGCACGGGTCCATAAGGCGGTCGACGAGATCTTCGCAGCGGCGCTGAGCCTCGGCGGCACCCTTTCGGGCGAACACGGTATCGGTATCGCTAAGATGAAATATCTTAAAGATGAACTCGGCAGCAGCGGACTCGAGGTGATGCGCAAGCTCAAAGCCGCGCTTGATCCAGACAACATACTGAACCCGGCAAAGATGGTTCCTTGCGCAGAGGTGTAATGATGGCGACCGCAACGTTATACGACGAGCTTGAACTCGTAAAGACAGAACTTGACCGCTGCATGAAGTGCGGCAATTGCATGGCGGTCTGCCCGATTTATAATACAAACAAGGTTGAGGCCGGGGTTGCCAGGGGCAAAATAGCTGTTGCAGAGGCGGTAATTTCAGGCGACCTGGAGGTCGATGATCCGCAGGTAGTCGAAATGCTTTTCAACTGCCTTGTCTGCAAATCATGCATGACAAACTGCCCCACGAAGGTGAATTTCGACCGCATCATGATCGCACTTCGCGCAGCGATTGTAAGAAAAAGGGGGCTCCCTGGCCTGAAGCAGCTGATATTCGGACTTTTAAAAAATCCAGCGCTATTCGATGCTGGAATGAAGATGGGCGCGGCTGTTCAGGGACTGGCATTTCGTGATCATCCCGACAAGAAAGCCATTTCGCCGCGCTCGCCCTTCGCTTTCGTCGGCAAAGGAGCAGGGTTCGACACCAATAGGCTGCTTCCCAGGCTGACGATGACTCCTCTACGTGACCGGGTTCCTGACTTCATAAAAGCGGCTGATTCCAAGTTCAAAGCCGCGTTATTTACAGGATGCTCGCTCAATTATTTCTATCCCGAGGCGGGAGAGGATATCATCCATGTCCTCAAGGAAAATAAAACGGATGTCGTGATACCGAAAGACCAGCAGTGCTGCGGCATAGCCGTCTTTGTCCACGGAGATATCGAGACAGTGCGTAAACTCGCGAAGAACAATATCGATGCCTTTGAAAAATCCGGAGCCGAATACATCGTCACCGGCTGCGGTTCATGCGGCGGGGCATGGCGGCACGAGTACAAAGAACTCCTGGCCCAGGATCCGGTCTACGGGCCGAAAGCCGACTACTGGGCGGACCGCGTACTCGACATATCGACATTCCTGATCAAGATTAGTGGGTTCAGGGTCCCTACCGGCAGGGTGGAAGCAAACGTAACGTACCATGACTCATGCCATCTCAAGAAGACCATGCGGGTCAGCCAGAGACCGCGAGAGATTCTCAAGTCCATTCCCGGCGTCACGCTGACAGAGATGTCAAAACCCGATGCATGCTGCGGCAGCGGCGGGTCTTATCTTCTTACGCACTTCGATACTTCGAAGAGCATCGCGCAAAGAAAGGTTGAAGACATCAACAAGACCGGAGCTCCCACGGTTACAACCGGCTGCCCGGCCTGCATGATGCAGCTGCTCGACCAGGTCAACCGTTTTGGAAAAGGACAGAAAGTAAAACATTACATATCGCTTCTTGCCGAGTCATACCGAAAGGAAAAAAAGATTGACCAATAACTGCTCGGATCGAATCACCATATACGTCAGGGGCGGTAATCGATGCTGCCCCTGCGCTGGTGGGGGTCATTGAGTTCCAAGGGGAGGAACCAGATGATACTTGAATCGTTGTATGCATCTTTAGAAAAGCTTTTCTTCAATTCTCTTTCAAAAAAGATCGTCGGCAGCATGCTTTTTTTCTTCATTCTGACCGCGCTGGTCTTTCTTCTTTGCTGGTGGACTGTCGATACAGGCAAGGCTCTACTTTCGACAGCCGGAATCGACCAGATCATTTCAGTGCAGGCTCAATCGAAACTCAACACGATATTCATAGCGTCCATCATGCTATTCATCGTCTCTATCGCAGGGGTTGTGCTGTCTACAATTATTCTGAAATTTGCGGTTGTTCGCCCCATCAAAACTATCGCAAGCACATTTTCGGCAGAGGACATATCGAAGGACATCCCGCTTATTACCCATGACGAAATCAGGGTATTGTCCGAAGACTACAATGCCTTTATCGCCAAGATCCGCGAAATACTCAGCGATACGCGAAGGATGGGCCTGGACATAGCTATCGAATCCACGAAAGTTGCCCGGCGAGTGAAGGATTCGACCGCAAAGTCGACGAAGCAGGGAGAATTATCGGACATCATTTTCAGCACGAGCAACGACGTCAACCAGGCCATCGATGATGTCTCAAAGAACACGCAGAGCATCTATGAATCGACAACCGAAAATCTGGGCACTGCCAGAGAGTCCCTGCAGGAACTGCAGAAAGTGACGGATGCTATACATGCGACGGGCGAAAATGTTTCAGCGTTTACGCAAACAGTCCATGACCTGACAACCAACTCCGAGCGCATCAAGGACATCGTACTCCTGATAAAGGACATCTCGGACCAGACGAACCTGCTCGCATTGAACGCGGCAATAGAAGCTGCACGGGCCGGAGAGTCGGGAAGGGGATTTTCAGTTGTCGCGGACGAAGTCAGGAAACTCGCCGAGCGGACCAAAAAGGCAACGGAAGAGATATCGGACAACATCACAGCGATGCTGCGACATGTAAAAAGCACCTCAAGCGGTATAGCGGTCATCAATGAGAACATGGGCCAGGTGGAGGAAGTCATCGGCAATACTTCGAATCATTTTGGGACACTGGTAAGGGATTTCGAGAACAACAGCGGCCAGCTCTCGCGTATCGCCTCAGCGATCGAGGAACTGTCGGTGACCAATCATGAGATCCATCGGCAAGTGACCGATATCCACGGCTTGAGCAAAGAAGTGGCGTCATTGCTTGAGGAATCGGCAATATCTTCAGTAAGCATGAACGAGATTACCGAGGGCATGCTCGAGTCGGTCACGCGTTTCAGAATCGGCAACGATATCCTCGAGGAGATAATCGACAAAGTGCGTTCCTATCGCGACAGGATACAGGCGAAGATCCAGGAAATAAGCGGCGGGAGCGTGAATGTTTTCGACCGGAATTACAAGGCCATACCCGACACCACTCCTCAGAAGTATTCCACTGTTTATGCTTCAATCTTTGCCGCCTAACTGCAGCCCCTCTTCGATCAGGCCCGCGCCGAGTTGAATGTCGTCTACAGCGTTGCGCTCGACATAAACGGATATCTCGCAATTCATCATAAAGAGTTCTCCAAACCCATGACCGGAGATCCCAAAGCGGATTTGATAAACAGCCGTCAGCAAAAGATCTATTTCACTGTCGAAACCGAAAAGCGCCGCTCGACCAACACAAAGCCTTTCCTGTTCCAGACCTACATGCGGGACACCGGCGAGATACTGAACGATCTCTCGATGCCGATATATATCGACAACAAGCACTGGGGAGCGATCGTAGTAGGTTTCGCACCCGCTCGGCTGAATTATAGATCGACGCAATGACAAATCGTTGCGACTGAGGAAGCCTTTCTTTAATATGGTAAGGAATCGGTACCGAACTATTACTTGAACACCCTCTTAAAATAGCATTGATGAGCACAATGAAGGATTACAGACTTTCCAATATTCTGAATATATCTCTTATCCAGAGGTTGGCAGACTCCAACTTCAACGCAAGCGGTGTGCCGATGAGCATCGTTGATGCTCAGGATCAGTCGATCCTCGTCCGTGCCGGATGGACGGATATATGCCTTGATTTCCATCGCGCCAACCCACTTTCTCGTATGAGGTGCCGGGAGAGCGACGAATCGGTCAAGGACCGTCTTGCCGATGGTGATTCTTATCAGTACAAATGCAAAAACGGGCTCTGGCACGTTGCCTTTCCGATAATTGTGGCCGGTCGTCACCTAGCGACTATGTTTCTGGCTCAGTTCTACTTCCAGGGAGAAGTTCCCGACAGGGAATACTTTGTCCGTCAAGCGCGCGAATTCGGCTATGACCTTGAGAGTTATCTGGCGGCACTCGATCGACTGAGGATCTTCAGTGTCGAGCGGGTGAATTATATCGTCGAGTATAACAAGGCGCTTGTGCGCTTCATAGCAGACTTGGCCGAACAGTCTCTGCGTGAGGTCAAACTTTACGAACTTTCACTATCGGATGAACTCACGGGATTGTATAACCGACGCGGTTTCTTTACGCTTGCCGACCAGCAGCTGAAGGTCGCGCGAAGGATCAAGAAGCCGATGCTGCTTATCTATGCGGATCTGAACGGCTTTAAAGAAATTAATGATACACATGGCCATGCGTTGGGGGATGAGGCACTCAGGGAATTCTCTGCAATTCTTAAAAAGACCTTCCGTGAATCGGATCTATTAGCCAGAGTCGGCGGCGACGAATTCGTCATTTTGATTACAGCATTCAGGGCAGGAAAAGCGGGTGCTTATCTAAAAAGACTTCATAGGAATATCGAACAGTTTAATGATAATACGCATCCTTATCGCCTTTCAATCAGCACCGGCGTGGTTGGTTATGATCCTTCATCACCCTGTACGCTCGAAGAGATACTCATGGACGCTGATCGGCGCATGTATGAGGAAAAGACTGCGTCAAAAAAAGTTCGGGTGCAGCCTTATTGAATTAAAATACCATTATGTTTGCAGCATTAGGTATAGTCCTCGGCAGGAAGGGTGCTCAAGACTTCAATGAATCGCTCGCTCGCACAGGATTCTATATGAGCATAGCCTTCTTTCTGATTCTTGGGTCGGCCCTTTTAATATTAACAGCCATTTTGCGTTAATCCGCAGAAATACACTACTGGCTATGATTCGCTGTTCCGGCAAGAACTGCAGAGGCTGTGCGGGGAGGCCCGCTTTCTGGTATATTTGAACATTATGGCGAATGATACGGCAATAGTCCGGCGCATAAAGGATGAACTTGCAGCACTCAGCGATCCGGCCAAAGCCGAATTCCTTCCGCGCTTTTTTAAGACCCTGCCAGGCGGCTATGCGGAGGGAGATATCTTCATAGGTGTTACAGTGCCGAACATTCGCACTGTAGCCCAGAAATACCGGAATATCACATTGGCACAAGCCAAACAGCTGCTGCATTCAGGTATCCACGAACACCGTCTCACTGCGCTTTTAATCCTTGTGGACAAGTTTACGAAGGCCGATGCATCAGGGAGAGAAAAAATCGTCAGGTTCTACCTGGACAATTTGAAGCATGTAAATAACTGGGACCTGGTGGACCTGTCTGCCGACAAGATCCTCGGAGCCTACCTCCTTGACAAGGACCGCACAATACTTTACGAACTTTGCGATTCGGGCCACCTGTGGAG
The DNA here is from genome assembly GCA_041477935.1 of Dissulfurispiraceae bacterium. Lineage (GTDB taxonomy): Bacteria > Nitrospirota > Thermodesulfovibrionia > Thermodesulfovibrionales > Dissulfurispiraceae > Fen-1308. Next base: position 9,839 of record JBGOVD010000009.1, read on the forward strand.
CCAGCGCGTTTCCATAATGTCGACCTTCTTCTTTATCCGCAATCGCCAGTTTGAAGATACATTCCGGTTGGCCGAAAAGCTGCTCTCCCACAAACACGATTTAATACATAAAGCCGTGGGATGGATGCTGCGCGAGGCCGGCAAGAGGGACAAGAAGGCTGAAGAGAGATTCCTGAAGAATCATTATCAGGCCATGCCCCGCACGATGCTCAGATACGCAATCGAGAAGTTCGGCGAGGAGGAACGACAGAGATATCTGAAGGGACTTGTCTGATTTATTGAAAAGACTTTGGAGCATTACTCCCATCTCCAATTATGCCGGCAAATGGTTATTGGAACGGCACTGCCATCGCCCGAATGCGCGGCCTGTCCGCTTGTTTAAACTGAGGGCTGCCAATATAATATGATTAATCAATACAATCATGGATTAGGAATCAATGAGCGTCCCCATAAACAATTCTTTAAACAGAATTCTCTTCAATGCTATCCCTTCCATAGCGCTGATCGTCGATAGCGACGTCAGAATACTGGACTACAATGACGCCGCTTCAAAGCTTTTGGGTAATCGCAGTGAATCGGTTTTGAATCAGAGAGGCGGCGAAGCCCTGCACTGTATCCATTCTCATGAAGTCCCCGATGGGTGCGGCCATGCCCCACACTGCAAGAATTGCGTCATACGCAATTCAGTCAAAGAAGCTGCCAAGGGAAATAGCCTTGTACGGCAGCGCGCCAGGCTCGATCTTGTCCATGGGAATAAAATTGATGAGGTATTCGCCCTGATAACGGCCTCGCCCTTCGTATATGACGACAACAAGCTCGTTCTGCTGTTAATCGAAGACATCAGCGAAATAGTCGAATTGCAGTGTATCATTCCCATTTGCATGTCGTGCAAGAAAGTTCGAAATGATGAGCAGTATTGGACAGAGGTTGCTACGTATTTCAGTAAGCATCTGGACTTGCAATTCTCGCATGGCTATTGCCCTGATTGTGCAGCTAAGGAATTCGCAAAACTTAAAGATGTCCTCGATAAGATGTAACCAACAGGGAAAAATGGTCTTATGAAATTCAGATGTCATTCCGCAGACTGCCCGACCCGGTTTTAGAAGATGCTTTAAGGAGGGAAATCTTTATGGCGGAAGAAAACGACATTTCATTGAAGATCCGTAAATTCGTTGCGCCGGAATTTATCTTCGGATGGGGAGCCATCGAACTGGCGGGCCAATATGCCGCTAATTACAGGGCACGCAAAGTTCTGCTCGTTACCGATCCCGGTGTTCGCTCGGCGGGCTGGTCCGAAAAGGTTGAAAAGTCGCTGACCGCTGCACAGGTCAGTTTCACGGTTTTTGACGGTGTCACATCCAATCCGAAGGATTTCGAAGTCGCTGCCGGAGCAGAACATTATCTCCGCGAGGGCTGCGATGTCATAGTCGCCATAGGCGGCGGAAGCCCCATGGACTGTGCAAAAGGGATCGCCATATTAGTGGCCAACGGCGGCTCGGTGCTCGACTATGAGGGTGTGGATAAGGTATCCATCCCCCCTCCCCCGATGGTCTTCATTCCGACCACCGCCGGCACTGCGGCCGACATTTCCCAGTTCGCGATCATCACCGACACGGTGAGAAGGACCAAGATAGCCATCATAAGCAAAACGATTATTCCGGACATCGCGCTTATAGATCCGCAAACCACTTTTACTAAACCCGATGCGCTGACGGCTGCATTGGGAATGGACGTACTCACCCACGCCATTGAGGCCTACGTCTCCAATGCAAGCTCTCCGGTGACGGATGTCCATGCCTTCGAGGCTATCGGCATCGTCGCCAGGTATCTTCCGAGGCTGATGGACGACCCGCAGAACGAGCAGTTCCGTGCCCGGATGATGTTGGCAAGCCTTTATGCCGGCCTGGCCTTCTCAAACGCCAGCCTCGGCATGGTCCACGCAATGGCGCATGCCCTCGGAGGCAGCTTCGACCTCAGACATGGCGACTGCAATGCATTATTGCTCGAGCACGTAGTTGCATTCAACTTCGATGCAGCACCTGCACGTTATCGGAGAATACTCCGGGCGTTCGGTGAAGATGAAGGCCTCGATGGTGACAAGGGCAAAAGTGCACTGGTACAAGCGATTGCTCAACTTCGGGAAAGAGTCGGGCTGCGGAGCCGGCTCCGGGATATGGGGTTGAAAAGAGAAGACTTTGAGCAGCTGGCGGATTTTGCACTGAAAGATCCCTGCATCGTAACTAATCCCAAAATGCCGCGAAGGGAAGAAATTATAAAGTGCTATGAACAGGCATTCTGACGAGAATACCGAAAACGAATCTCTCCGCCGCAAAATCATAGGGCTTGGAGACAGTTCGGGCCGGAAAACCTATTACCTCGAATTGCAAGACCGGCTTGAGGAAGTCGAAGGCAAGAGGAAAGAACTGGAGGAAAATAACCGCCTGATGGCGAGACTCCTCGAAGACCTCAAGGAATCGGAGCAGAAATACCGCGGACTGGTTGACAATGCGCTTGTCGGTATATTCAGGTCAAGCACGGATGACAGGTTTCTATATGTAAATGATGCCCTGGTAAAAATATTCGGGTGCGAATCGGCTGACGAATTGCTCTCCACACCCATCAGTTCGAGGTATAAGAAGCCGGAAGATCGCCAGTTTCTTCTCGATACCCTCAAGGAAAAGGGGAAACTTCCCTATTATGAAATCCGGATTCTGACACCCTCGGGACAGCTGAAAACACTCGCAGCGAGCGTTGTACTTCAGAACGGAATTATTTCAGGCGTGAATGTGGATATCACCGAACAGAAAAACCTGGAAGAACAGTTGAGGCAGGCACAAAAGATGGAGGCAATCGGTGTGCTGGCCGGAGGCATTGCCCACGACTTCAACAACATTCTCTCGGCGATTCTCGGTTTCGCCGAGCTCCTGCGCATGAGGATGACGGCCGATACCAAATCCAGGACTTATATCGACCAGATATTGAAAGCTTCGGAGAGGGCATCCCAGCTTACCCATAGTCTTCTGGCCTTCAGCAGGAAGCAGGTTATGACGATAAGCGAGGTGGACCTGAACGATCTGGTGGCAAAGCTCGGAAAACTCCTTGTGAGGGTCATCGGTGAAGATATCGAACTCAGGACAGTGCTTCAACCGAAATCCACGCCGATCATGGCCGATGGCGGTCAGATTGAACAGATCATAATGAACCTTGCTACGAATGCCCGGGACGCGATGCCGAATGGCGGAATTTTGACGATTGTCTCCGGACTTGAAGAAGTCGACCAGGCTTTTTGCGAAGCCCGCGGCTGCGAAACTCCCGGTCGATACGCGCTCCTTACAGTTTCCGATACCGGAACCGGAATGGACGAAGACACCAGAAAGAGGATATTCGACCCTTTCTTCACGACTAAAGAAACCGGGAGGGGAACCGGCCTCGGCCTCGCCATGGTGTACGGTATCGTCCATCAGCATAGCGGGTTTATTGATGTCGAAAGTGAGTTCGGGAAGGGTACAACTTTCCGGGTCTACTTGCCGGCGTTGGCTGCAACTGCCGTCAGCAGTACGGCAGCGCACTTACCGCAACCTATCGCACGGGGAACAGAGACCATCCTCGTTGCTGAGGATGACCCGACATTGAGGGAATTGTTACAGATCGTGCTGGAATCATACGGGTATAAGGTGGTTCCGGCTGTCGACGGACAGGATGCCGTGGCGAAATACAGTGAGAATAAAGATAATATCGACCTTGTTATTCTGGACATGATCATGCCGAAGACGAGCGGGATGGAGGCTTACAGGATTATCAAAGGCATGAAGCCGGAAATTAAGGCATTATTTCTGAGCGGATATACTGCAGACAGGATAAGAAAAGAAGGTCTTATTCCCGAAAACGCCGGACTTGCCGCCAAGCCGATCTCGCAGCACGATCTGTTAATGACGGTAAGAAATATGCTCAACAACAAATCAGCCTCCTGAAACAAGCTTGCCAACCCTCCGGACAATAATAAATTATAGAACTATCTCGTCCTTTTTGAATCCCGACACGTCTGCATGAAGAGATCGTTTGACTTTCGGCGTGGCTGTCCCGATAATTTAAGCAGCGAAATATGACGTTATCTCCGGAGGATCTCAAATGGATGACTACCGCATAGAAGAAGATTCCATGGGTCCTGTTCACGTTCCATCGAGTGCCCTTTACGGAGCTCAGACACAGCGGGCGGTCGAGAATTTTCCTGTCAGCGGTCTGCGTTTGCCGCGCAGTTTTCTCAAGGCACTGGGGATAATAAAGTCAGCGGCAGCGGAAGTGAATGCCGGACTCGGTCTGCTCCAGGATGAGATTGCGAGCGCGATAATCAAGGCCGCCGATGAGGTCGCCGCCGGCAAATGGGACGACCATTTCCCGATAGATATTTTCCAGACAGGTTCTGCAACCTCGACGAACATGAACGCCAATGAAGTTATCGCAAACAGGGCTATGCAGATACTCGGATTCGAGCCCGGGTCAAAGAAGGTCCATCCAAACGACCATGTAAATATTTGCCAGTCCTCTAATGACGTGGTCCCGACAGCCATTCACTTAAGCGCCTTCTCTGAGCTGCATGATTCCTTGCTGCCTGCGTTCGGTCATTTGCGCGATACCTTCCTCATGCGTGAAAGTGAGTTTAGTATTGTGATAAAAACCGGCAGAACTCACCTGATGGATGCCATGCCAGTGAGTATCGGTCAGGAAATCGGCGGTTGGGCATACCAGGTATCTCAAAGTATCGATCGAATCGAGGCTTGCTACATCCGTCTGGCAAAATTGGCAATCGGGGGTACCGCTGTGGGCACCGGACTGAATGCCCATCCCGATTTCGCGGCGTCGATGATAAAGAAATTGAATGAACGAACCGGTTTATCCTTTGCAGAGACGGACAATCATTTTGCAGCGCAGGCATCCCTGGACACAATCGTAGAATTGAGCGGACAGCTGAAGACCGCGGCTGCCGCCCTGATGAAAATATCCAATGACCTGAAGCTGATGAATAGCGGTCCCGTTACCGGGTTCGCCGAGATATCACTGCCTGCCCTCCAGCCGGGATCGAGCATTATGCCCGGCAAGGTAAATCCTGTCATTTGCGAATCTGTATTGATGGCCTGCGCCCAGGTAATCGGCAATGATACTGCGATAACAATCTGCGCGAACCTGGGGGCCTTCGAACTTAATACAGGCATGCCTCTTATAGCCTATAACATTCTTCAGTCCATAACGATACTTGCCAACGGGTCCAGGATCCTTGCAGATAAGGCAGTTGCGGGATTCACGGTCGATGAAAGACATCTGGCAGAGCTGATTGACCGCAATCCAATACTGATTACAGCGCTTGCTCCGAAGATCGGTTATGACAAAGCCGCACTTATCGCAAAAAAAGCCGCCGCGGAGAAGAGATCAATAAAGGAGATCGCCAGGGAAGAACTGAAGATGCCCGAAGACGAAATAAACCGTCTCCTCGATCCGCGGAAGATGGTCGAAAAGGGCATAATC
>JBGOVD010000339.1:0-3272 GCA_041477935.1 Dissulfurispiraceae bacterium
CACGAAATTTTTAGTCTGTTGGATAAAATTATGAGCAAGACCAACACGACTCGCTACGATGTTGCCGAACATCTCCGTACCCCGGAGGAAATGGCGGCTTATCTTGAGGCATGTTTTGAGGAGGCTAACGGTGATGCTGCGTTCATTGCCAAGGCTCTGGGTGATATCGCCCGCGCTAAGGGCATGACACAGGTCGCGCGTGATTCCGGCCTGTCCCGCGAAAGCCTCTATAAGGCGCTCTCCGGTGAGCGCAGTCCCGGCTTCGACACTATTCTCAAGGTTATGAATGCACTCGGGTTGAAGTTACACGCCAAAGCGTCTAACGGCTGATTCCGTATCCCAAGAGAAGACTGGGAAAAAACACTGCGATGAAACTTCAAGAAGTAAGAATTAAGGAAATAAAAGTCACAGGCGACACATTAACGGCCCAGCTTGTTGACGGTCGTATAATCAGTGTTCCGCTTGCATGGTCATGGCGGTTGTCCGAGGCCACGCCTAAGCAGCGCGCAAATTACAGAATAATAGGAGATGGCGATGGTGTGCATTGGCCGGACATTGATGAAGATATTAGTGCAGAGGGTATGCTTTATGGTATTCCTGCTTCACGCCCCCGGAAACACAATCAAAATCAAAGCAGTACAAGAAGGCCAACAAAGGCATCGAGAGGGAAGCGGGAATAGCCGGCTTTCTTTATTGTTCAATATGCCCTGGTGTCGAATACCCTTTTGGTCTTCTTTTCGGAACGCGGCAAACTGCCGTAAGGCATGATCTCAATCTCGCTGGAAACCATAAGCTTATTCTTCAGTTTCTTAGAGATAACTTCGGCGAGACCTCTATCACCGCTCTCGTGGATATTCTCTTCCCGCTCCACCTTCAGGGTCATGTAGTCTCTGCCGTCGGAGCGGTGTTCAAGATGTACCTGGAATTCGCTGCCGGCCCCTTTTATGGCCGAGAGAACCTCGTCGATCTGTCCGGGATAGACATTGACGCCTCTGACTATAAACATGTCGTCCGACCTGCCGAGTATCTTGTCATGTCGCGGCAGCAGGCATCCGCAGGGGCATTCATCGGAAACCATGCGCGTAAGGTCCCTTGACCGATATCGTATGAGAGGCGCGCCTTCCTTCCGCAGCGTAGTGAAGACCATTTCGCCGATTTCGCCCGGCCCGACCGGTTTGAGGGTAACGGGGTCCAGGATTTCGAGGATGTAGAAGTCGGCCCAGTAATGAACACCGTTATTGTATTTGCAACTCAGGCCTATACCTGGACCGTAAAGTTCGGTCAGGCCAGTGATGTCATAGACTTCGTCGATTCTCAGCAGTTCCTTAATCTTCTTCGACATCGCGCTGCTCGTCCGCTCGGCTCCGATGATGACCTTTTTGAGACTGATCTTGTCTTGCAAGCCCCTCCGATGAACCTCTTCCGCCAGAAGCAACGCCATTGAAGCCGTTGAGCCGACAACTGTGGATTGCATATCCACCAGCAACGTGCATTGAAGCTCCATGTTTCCCGGTCCGATCGGTATGGCAAGCGCCCCGAACTTCTCGCAGCCGAGCTGAAACCCTACCCCGGCTGTCCATAACCCGTAGCCCACGCATATCTGCACCCTGTCTTCCCGGGTCACTCCAGCCAGCTCGTAGCACCTCCCGAACATATATGCCCAGTCGTCTATATCTTTCTGGGTATATGAGAGGATCTTCCTTTTGCCGGTCGTGCCTGAAGATGAATGTATCCTGACTATATCTGTGAAATCAACAGCCTTCAGCGGAAACGGGTATTCGTTTCTGAGGTCTTCCGCCGTCGTAAACGGAAGCTGTACGATATCTTCGATGCTCCTGATATCTTCCGGCTTGACCCCGGCAGCATCGAGGCGCTCCCGGTAAAAATCCGAACGGGAATAGGCATGAGATACGGTCCATTGGAGACCCTTTAACTGGTGCTCTTTCAACCCTTCCGGCGTACCGTTCATGGGGGGGAACCTCTTCAGTGTCGATACGGGATTCATATATTCACCTCTTGTCCGCGAAGCACTCCAAGGTCGAACGCTGCCAGTGATGCCTGAAGAAGTTTGTCGCGGCCCGCCAGCTTTTGATTGAGCACCGCCCTGATATCATCGGGGTTGCAGTAAGGCTGCCTGCCGGTCCTGCTGATAGCCGCGAGCGCAAAGCCTGTGAGAATTAGGTTGGCGGACTTCGGCTGATGGATTCCCTTTGCCAAGGCAGCGGCATCTATGCTGATAACTTTCGCTGCTTCAATGCTGTCGGGCCGTGACGCCGAATTGACAACGACGATCCCTCCATGACCAAGGTAATAAAGATGGCTCTTCAGATTTTCCTCGTGCAACAGCAGGAGTATATCGGCCTTGCCCGGTCTGATGAGAGGACTCGAAAATCCCCCCATCTTCAGGTGGGACATGACAATGCCTCCGCGCTGGGCCATGCCGTGGGTCTCTGCTGTCAATACCGGCAAGCCTTTATAAATCGCAGCCTCGGCAAGAAGCCTCGTTATAAACAGGATGCCCTGGCCGCCGACCCCGCTGATAAGGACCTGTTGTTTTTTGAAAGGTGAGTTCACTGCGCCTCCACCTTTTCTATCGCCTTCTTCGGGCAGACATGGATGCATATACCGCAGCCGCTGCACATGAGCTGATTGATCTTTGCCTTCTTGCCGGCCTGATCAAATTCTATGGCGGGACATTCGAATTGCTTAATGCAGTATGAGCAGCCGTCACATGCAGAAGATACGGCGACATTAATACGCTCCCGCTTTACGTCTTTCATTCGCTTATCGACAAGACACGGCTGACGCGAAATCACAACGGCGAGGCCTTTTTCACGGGCGTGCCTGCGAGCCGATTTGAGAAGCTTCGTAAACTTCGGCATATCGTAAGGGTCTCCGACCCGGCAGAACTTTACGCCGCAGCTCTTGACGAGCCCTTCGATCGAAATCGAAGCGCGCACGTTGCCGCAGGCGTCTATCCCTGTGGCAGGCGTCGGCTGATTGCCGGTCATCGCGGTTGTCGAGTTATCGAGCACCACCAGCACAAAGCGAGCATCCTGCACTACGGCGTCGATGAGCGCAGGTATACCTGCATGGAAGAAGGTCGAATCGCCGATAGTGGCAACAATGTCGGTCTCCTTGCCGCTCAGCTTGTATGCCTGATAAAAACCGGCAGCCTGGCTGATCGAGGCACCCATACAGAGCGCCGTATCTATCGCGCCGAGGTTCAGACCGAGGGTGTAACAGCCGATGTCGCTGGTGTAGATGGCGCC
>JBGOVD010000286.1:0-3827 GCA_041477935.1 Dissulfurispiraceae bacterium
ATTAATTCGATAATATTCATTGCCGCTCTTATGCCGTCCGAGGCGCTCGATATTATGCCGCCGGCATAACCGCTGCCTTCTCCGACCATATAGAGATTATCAAAACCCTGGCAGAGTCCGGTGGGTTCCCGTCGCACCTGGATCGGCGACGAGGTCTTGCTCTCAAGCCCCAAAATATTGCCTGTCTCAAATCCCCTGATCTTTCTGCCGAAATCCTTCAGCCCTTCCGCAATCGAATTGCTTACTGCCGCGGGCAGCATGTCCCATAAAGGCGCCGGTTTCAGACCAAGCGGGTAACTTGATTCAACTATCGTGGTCGGCATCTTCCTGTCAATAAAATCCTGTATTCCGCAAAACGGGGCATCGTAGCCTTCGGAATACCGGTAAAAGCTCTCTTCAAGAGATCCCAACCAGTCAAGGGCCTCTAACGGTTCTATCTCTCTGCCCAACAACTTATCCAGACTGATCCCTGCAACGCAGGCCGCATTCGCAAATTTGCCGTTTCGCTTATACCGGCTCATGCCGTTTACTATGTTTGTGTTTATGTATGCGGCTGCAGGGACCACAGTTCCACCTGGACACATACAAAAGGTATAGACAGGGAGATTGCTGCCACCCGGAGAGGTAAGACGATACTCTGCAGCCTTCACCCCTGGTAGACTTTCCCGGCCCCACTGGGCCAGGTTGATGAGTTCCTGCGGGTGCTCTATGCGGCAACCGATAGCAAAAGGTTTGGTGCGAAACAAAACTCCATTTCTAATGAGCATGCGATAAGTTTCGTATGCAGAATGGCCCGGTGCAATAATAAAATAATCCGCCTCAATCCGGCCTGATGTTGTTACCGCCTCATGCACCCGTCCCTCTGCGATCTTCAGGTCTTCTACCAATGTCTCGAACTGGATGCTCCCGCAGATGCCCAGAAATTCTTCCCGCAGATTCCGTATGATGTTGCGTAGATTGTCACTTCCAAGATGCGGATGCGCCATATAATTTATTTCTTCAGGCGCGCCCGCCTGGACATAGCTGGATAGGATGAACTGCTTTTCTTTTGAGATGGATTTTGTGCGCGAGGTCAATTTCCCATCGGAAAATGTGCCTGCGCCGCCTTCGCCGAAGGCATAATTGCTGACAGGGTTGAATACGCCGGTTGTCTCAAAGGCCCTTATCCCGTCGGCCCTTTTATTTACCTCTGAACCCCTTTCGATCAAGGTCGTATTGATCCCGGCCTTCTGGAGAACAAAGGCCGCAAAAAAACCAGCCGGACCGCTTCCTATGACAACGGCGCGTTCTTTGCGTCGTTTATGCGGGATATCCATTGAGGGAGGAATGACAGGTTCGCCTCCTGAAATCTCCGGTGATATGATGGCGACGCGAACGAACCAGTGGATGTTGCTCTTCTTTCTGGCGTCGAGACTTTTATTTTCTATCTGATATGTGAATTCCCTGATATCCAGCTCTTTCGCAATCAGCGATCTGAGTTGCTCATCAGAGAAATCTGTGGGCAGTTTGAGTGAAATTTCCCGATATCCCATGTTAGCGCAAGTTATCCTTGGTAATTGAAGTCGCAGATCGCAAGTTGAGGATTTTTAATTACAGCCGTCTCCTGAAGATAGAAAAAAACCACTCTTTCACCTTTTCCGAAAACGGTCTCTCACGCCATGTCGCGAGATCGATCTTTATGGAATTCTCGATGTCATCCTCGAACAGCAAGGCCAATTGGCCCGTAAATCCACGGTCCAGAATCCCGACGCTGCCTTCATCATTGTACCTCAGCGACTGGAAATCGAGGTTGGTGGAGCCTACGATACTCCAGCAATCATCGAAAAGGTAGGATTTAGCGTGCAGTATCTCGCCCATATAAGTGTATATTTCGACTCCCGACTTCAGCAGGCGGCTGAAGAAAGCCCTCGCGACGTAATAGGCCGCTGGAACGTCGCTGTTGCCCGGGATGAGAAGTCTCACCCTTACTCCCCGGCTTATGGCATTCTCCAGTGTTTCGAGCATCCGGTGGCTGGGCGTAAAATAAGGCGTTGTGAGGGTAATGCTTTTTTGTGAATGGTTGATGCTGTAATAGAGCATCCGTCTCATCTTTCTCCTGCCCCTTGCCCCGGCGGTGAATATCGGAAGGACAGGTATGCACGGTTCTGATTGTACTATGTCAATCCTCGATGCCGGCACTGCATCGCGACGCGAATAGTCCACTCCCAGCATGATCCGCTCACCATGCCATACTCGCCAGCTTTTTCTGAAGGAGTGAAAAAGGGCCAATACAATAGGGCCATCGATCATTATACCCGTATCCCGCCAACTCTTCCTCCTTGCCTGCGAACGCAGCTTGCGGTGGAAGCCCCGATATTCGTTTGCGATATTCAGGCCGCCGGTAAAGGCTTTTTCGAGATCGATGATGATCAGCTTCCGGTGGTCCCTCTTAACGTAATGAAAGGGCGCCGTCCATTTGAATGGGTGGGATGCCCGCACCTTGATCCCCGCTTCCCTCAACTCACGCCAGAAGCTCAGGGGTGTGCCGATAGAACCGAAGTGGTCATGAAGAATGTAGACGCTTACACCGCTTCTGCTCTTTTCCTTCAGGATCTCGGCCAGTTCGAGTCCTGTTTCGTCATTCCTGAAGATATAGAACTGCAGGCAGATGATCTTCTGCGCAGATTTGACCGCATCGAAGATTGCCGCGAAGGTTTCTTCGCCCTTATGCAACAGCGTGATGCCGGATGCCGATGAAAAGCTGCCTTTGTAAATAGTCTCGATGGCATTCTGAGTGAAGGTCGCCGCAAGAGAATCCGTCATTTTAGCGCAAGTCGCCTTTCAGGGTATTCTTGAGGACAATATCGATCACTGTGACTTCAGGTGGAGCGAGAAAGCGGATGGGCGGACCCCACGTGCCCGAGCCCCTGCTCACATAGAGGATGCCGCCATCGGCATTCAGCAGACCGGCATGCTTTGGATAATAAATCTTCGTCAGCAAACTGAAGGGAAATATTTGTCCTTTGTGAACGTGGCCCGAAAGCTGCAAATCGAAAAGGCCCAAAGAATCTTTATTGATGAGAGGCCGGTGCTTCAGAAGGATGGTAAAGCGTTCGCGGGGAAAGTCGGAGAGGAGTCGTTTTTCCATCGACTCATCATACCCGTTGAAATACTTGGCTGCCGGATCGTCGACACCGACCAGGTTGATAATGCCGTCAATGCTCGCCCCTTCGCTCCTGAGCAGGGTGAATCCTGCGGCCTTCTTGAATGCGATAGCCTGTTTCAGCCCGGCATAATATTCATGATTGCCGAGAACAGCGAATTTGCCGTACCGTGGATTGATATCTTTCAGCATGTCGGAGAGGCCTTCCAGCCCGTTGATCTGCCCATCCACAAGATCTCCCGTCGACACGAGGATGTCGGGGTTCGCCTCTTTCACCTTCTCCAGGATCAACCCCAATCGCTCTTTTCTGACGATCAGCCCGAGATGCACATCCGAAATCTGGGCGATCCTGATCCTGTCGATTCCCTCCGGCAGTTTTGGGGTACTGATGACGACATGCTCCGTTCGAATATTCAGCGCTTCATTATAGCCGTATACAGTTATACCGGCCGCTATGACTAGAGGGACTAAAAATACCGTCTTTGCGGAGAGAGCAAGAAACGCGAGTTCTTTATGGAGTAGCGCGCTTCCCAGAAAGACAACGAGACGGTAAAAATCGACCAGGAGCGAAGCGGAAAAAAAGAGAAATACAAAACCCAGCCAGGTATAGCCCACCCAGGCCATATATCTTGCGACCAGATCGAACCCGGCACTCTCCGACTGCCTGATGATAACCGGCGCCAGG
>JBGOVD010000091.1:0-7193 GCA_041477935.1 Dissulfurispiraceae bacterium
ATTGAAATTCGGTTTCATGCCGGATTACTTCGTCAGCATCGCTCATTACGCCGTCTCCGAATGGACCCGGATCGGTGTCCGCAATTATTGAATAGTTTTTCTCATTAAGTACGACAAAATGGTCCCTGTTTTTATTCATGGCCTCGGCTCGAGTTTTCAGAAGGTCCGCATGAAGTGTCTTGACCTGGTATTCGACATCGTGTTTCTTTATCCAGGTACTAAAAGCTATCGTTGCACAGCCAAGCAAGGTCGTGATAATTCCGATTACGATTATGAGTTCTATCAGCGAGAATCCGCCGACTTTCAAGTGTCGCTTCTTCATCGTCGCACCTCATTTAAACCACTCTGCCGTGTATTTTTCGCATACATTACGCTGTTTTGGTTGTACTTGTCAAGTATTATTTTCTTTTTTGAGTGGCACTCCGTGAAGTTGTTTTTTGATAGGTCATGCGACAGGGGGCAGAGGAGGATACTCCTTAAAACGGGATTAAACAGTCCGGCGCAACAAACAGCCAAGGATCAGCGGATCGAATTTATTCCGTATTCCTTGATCTTCGTCAACAAGGTCTTATAGCTGACCTGGAGCATCTCCGCCGCCCTGCTCTTGTTTCCGCCGGTTTTCCGCAGGGCGTCTTCGATCCGTGCTTTTTCGGCAACCCGGACAGCTGCCCCTGAGACTTCATGCAGAGAGGCATCGGGAGAGATTTTTTCGTGATGTATCTCGGTGATGTTGAAGTGCTCAGCACGCAGGGATTGCCCCTCGCACATGATTATGGCCCTCTCTACTACATTCCTCAATTCGCGCACGTTACCCTTCCAGTCGTAATCGTTTAGCAACTGTTCCGCTTCCGGGGACAGAGAAGAAGCTGTTTTATTCATATCTTTTGAGAACAGTTCGATGAAGTGATTAACAAGCGGTATTATATCTTCGCTTCTTTCACGAAGCGGAGGGATCACTATAGGGAAGACATTGAGCCTGTAGAAAAGATCTTCCCTGAAGCGCTCTTCGGCGACTTCCTTTCTCAGGTTTTTGTTGCTTGCGGCGATGACCCTGAGATCGACTTTGATAGTACGCGTCCCTCCGACCCTCTCTATTTCGCGTTCCTGAAGCACCCTCAGGAGCTTCGATTGAAGCGGCATGTCCATGTCGCCGATCTCATCGAGAAATATAGTTCCCTTGTCGGCCAGTTCGAATCGTCCCGGTTTTATGTCCTGGGCGCCGGTGTAGGCCCCCTTCTCATGGCCGAACAGTTCGTTTTCTATCAGGTCTTTCGGTATTGCGGCGCAATTCACTGCAACAAAGGGTTCTTTAGATCTCGTGCTCAGGTGATGGATCGAACGGGCAACCAACTCCTTTCCGGTCCCGCTCTCTCCCAGGATCAGCGCTGTTGTCTTCATAGGAGCGACCTTGCGGACTTTTGTCATAACTTGGTCCCATGCCTTGCTGACCCCGATGATTTCGGGGATTTCGAGGAATCTCGAAAACTCCTTTTTGAGAATGATATTCTCTTTCCTTGACGCGCCCTCGACGATTGCGCGCTTGACGATTATCAGTAAATGCTCGGGGTCGAAAGGCTTGGCGATAAAATCATACGCCCCTTCCTTGACGGCCTTGACCGCGGTCTCTATGCTGCCGTGGGCGGTCATGAGGACGACAGGCATAAGCGGCGAGTTCTCTTTTACTGTTTTGAGGATTTCGATTCCATCGCCGTCGGGAAGCATGAGATCGGTCACGACAATATCAAATTCACCCTGCCGGACCAGCTTCTTCCCGTCCTTTACGCTATAGGCGGAAAGAACGGCAAACCCTTCGGACTCAAAAGTCATGGAAAGCATGTCCACCATGCTTTTCTTGTCGTCTATGATAAGGACCGTATTCATCGTCATTTAATCAGGCAGGAAAATGCGGAACGTACTGCCTTGTCCTTCAACGCTCGCTACATCCACAGAACCTCCGTGGGCCATCACGATTTTCTGGACCAGCGAAAGCCCTATCCCCAAACCATCCGGTTTCGTAGAATAGAACGGAAAGAACACCTTTTTGATATCGTCGGGTGCTATCCCCTTGCCGTTGTCCGAAACTTCGATGGATACGCCCTTCTTGCCTGAAAGCTGCACATACTTAAGATCCACCCTCGCCTTGTGCCCTGCGTACAGGGCATTGTTCACAAGGTTTTTTACTGCCTGTTTCAGCAGGGTCTCATCTCCCTTGATAACGAAGATACCCTCGCTCTCGAAAACGGCATCCTGGGGTCTGACAGATTCCTTTGTAACGTCGAACACCAACCGGGTAAGATCGACTTCAGTTTTGTTCAGCGGCCCGGATTTCGAGAATTTGAGGAGTTCATCCATCACCCTGTTCATTCCGTCGATTTCCCTGATTATCGCAAGAATTGTATCTCGCCTTGCATCGCTCTCATCGAGATCTTTCAGCAGGAGTTTAGCGTAACCCATTATGACGCCCATAGGATTCCTGAATTCGTGGGCAATACCGGCAGAAATCTCGCCGAGGCTTGCCAGGCGCTCTTTCAGTATCAGCTGCTCCTTGAGAGACTTCAATTCATTACCGAGCATCTGAAAGGAGTCAGCGATTACATCTGCCTCGGTCCTGCGCGCAGGCTGAGGTTCTTTCTTCTTCAGCAGTTTAGGCAGAAAAACAACGAAGACCGCAATGACTGCGAAAAGAACAATAAGAAAAATAGCAGTTAACAAATTCGCATGGGTCAGCTCCATTCGCCCCAGTATCCCCGGTTCCTACTTTTTCTTTTTTCCATCTATAAGTTCTATCAACTGCTCCGCGCTCATCGCACCGGAGTGAATCCTTCCGCTGGAAAGTATTATGGTCGGCGTGCCGGTGATCCCGAGTTTTTCTGCCAATTTGATTGTATTGTCGACTTCTTTCGTTTGACATTCAGTACGCGGAATCGACTTCTTGGCGAAGTTGTCTTCGAGCATCTCCAGAGACTTGTTACACATGATGCTCTTCGCTTTCCATTGAGCATCGGGATGCATTTTTAAAGGCAACAGTCTTATGTAAAAAACAATGTCTTTCCTCTTTTCGACGACCTTTTTCATCTCTTCATGCAGCCGCGCGCAGAAAGGACATTCGGGGTCGGTGATAACTATAACCCTCTTTTTAGCTTTCTTGTCACCGAGAACCAGGGCATTCTTCAGTGAGATCTGGGAAACGTCAATCTTTCTGCTCTCCTGCAACTTCCTGTATTGCTCGCCCGTCTTGTCTGCTCCGGTTGACACCTCGACAATCGAACCCTGAACTATATAGTTTTTTGAAAAGGGGACGTAAAAAATACCGCGCTTGCCCTGGGTATCGATTGAAACCTCCCAAAGTCCCTTGATGGGACTCATGCGCACATCAAGCACCTTGGCGTCAGGCACTTTCAGTTTCTTCATAATTTCGCCGGCTTCCGCCTTATTGAAAGAATGGCATTTATTGCAATCCCCGTCACAGCCGCCTTCTCCAAAAGCAAAGGCATTGCCTCCGCTGATGAGACAGAGGACAACTAAAAGGGCCGACATGCAAAGAGCGGAGGCTATGGTTCTATTGTCTTTTCCGATTACGGTCATAAAAGGCTCTCCTGATTATTAGTTTCATTTTATCGATAGTACGATATACCTTTGTAAATATAACATTTTTTGCAATTTATTGTCTCTTCTGTTATACTTACGCGACATGGATAATGCCGACGCCATAATTATGCCCGTTGCAGAACCTGTTTCGGCGGACCTCCAGGCTGATATAGCGCCCCGGCCTTCCGAAACGAACAGAAACAAGGCAATCCTTGAGGCCCTGCTTTTTGCAAGCGGGGAACCTCTTACCATCGCCGCTATCGCAAAAGCGACTTCCCTGAGCGAACAGAATATCAGGGATATAATGCGGGAACTGACTGCCGATTACAGGGACAGGAATTCGGGCATCGTCATTGCAGAAATTGCGGATGGTTACGAGATGGCTACGGACCCCGAAATGGCTGCATGGATAAGGCGCATGAAGAATATCCATGTGTCCAACAAGCTGTCCCAGCCCTCTATAGAGACACTCTCAATTATTGCTTATAAACAGCCGATAACTAAAGTAGAGGTCGACCAGCTGAGGGGTGTCAATTCCGATGCGGCAGTCAAAAGTCTGCTCGACAAGAGGCTTATCAAGATCATCGGGAAAAAAGAATCGCCGGGGCGCCCGTTTTTATATAGTACAACGAATGAGTTTTTACAATATTTCGGTCTTAAGAACCTGACGGAATTACCGGCAATACACGATTTTTTCAATACTGAAGCTGCATGATGTCCGGCGTATGCCTTTCGCCGGGAAAATTTATCAATGTGGAGACGGCCGATGATAAGATATCTTACGAATAGAAACTTTGTCTGTGCCGCGTTGCTCTCCATCATCTTTTCCTTTCTGACGTTCACACTGGCTGAAGCCGATACTCATTATAAAGTAAGAAAAGGCGACAACCTTTCAAAGATTGCAAAGAAGTTCAGGGTACCGGTCGATGAGCTGAAAGAGGCCAACAATCTGGAGTCGAACGATCTTTCGCTGGGTAAAAAATTGGTTATTCCGACGAAGGCATCCGCTAAAGCCGAAAAGGCCAAGGGCCACGCAAAGGCAGAGAAGGTTGCTAAAGCGGAAAAAACCGAAAAGGCTGAGCATCCCTCTGAAGTCAAGGAGAAGCAACAGCCGGCCGGCAAAGATTTGGAAGCCCCTGCAGTTTTGGAGAACAAATATCATACCGTACAGAAAAAAGATACCCTCTCCAAAATTGCCGGAAGATACGGCTTGTCGGTAACCGAGCTGAAAGAGCTTAATGACCTTAGCGGCAGCAAGCTGAAGACGGGCCGCAAGCTCATCGTAGGAAAGTCCTCTGAGGCTGATGATAAGACACGGAATGCATCTGTTCAGGCCAAGCGCGTCAATGTTTCAGATAAGATAGCCGAAGTCAAGGCGTTATCTCAATCCGATGAGCTGTCTAAACTTTCAGTAAACGAACGCCTTATCCTCTTTGCAAAAAAAATGATCAACCTTCCGTATAAATTCGGCGGAAACGGCGTCTTTGCGCTTGATTGCTCGTCGTTCGTTCAAAAGGTGTACAGCTTCGTCGGTCATCCGCTCCCTCGGAGCGCCAGAGAGCAATATACGGTTGGAGATGCCATAGAAAAGCATGAACTTCAGACCGGAGACCTTCTCTTTTTCAGGACTTATGCGTCATTTCCGTCTCATGTTGGAATTTATATCGGCAACAATCTGTTTATCCATGCCTCGTCACGTTCGAAAAAGATCCAGATAGATAATGTCGACGCGCCCTATTACGTGAAACGATTTATAGGCGCTAAACGCATGTTGCCTGTGGCGGAAGCTGAAGCTGCCGTGGCGGAAATAAAGGCTACAGAGCTCAAGCCTTAAGCACTTCGGGGTCCGTATGGGGCAGGAACATAGCTGCTGGAAACTCCTTTAAAAAGTCACCTTCCGTATTCATTTCCCGGTATGTAATGAGGGATGTTATCCTGTCTGTTTCAGAGAGGAGTTCCCTGTCCACCAGAAGCCCCTCTGCGCCTGCAAGTGATGAGTTGCCCAGGACTTTGAATCTCTCCCGTTCGATATCGGGAAGCATGCCTATGCTGATAGCTTTGTCAACATCGATATGTGCCCCGAATGCACCGCAAACATAAATCATCTCCAAGTCCCGGAAACAGAGGCCCACTGACTTGACGAGGAGATGGATAGATGCGAACAGCGCCGCCTTTGACCGCAGGAAATTGTCGATCTCGATCTCTTTGATCTGAAGTCTCTTCCCATTATTGTCTTCTACTATGAATCCCTTTTCGCCTTCATCCCCGATTATCCTGTCCACCCATCCCGGCAATGCCGTAAATTTACCGCGCTGATCGATTACTCCGTTTTTGAAGAGTTCGGACACGAGTTCGATCATTCCGGACCCGCAGATACCTACCGGTTCCTTCCCTCCCACGGTCTCATATTCCACCACTCCCCGGGTCTGTTCACTGCAGCTCATCTCAAATCCATATATGGCCCCTTCAGCGGCTCTCATGCCGACCCCGGCTATGTCTCCCTCAAGCGCCGGACCTGCAGCACCCGCACCGACAATGATCCATTCATCGCATCCGAGGACGATCTCTACATTGGTCCCCACGTCTATGAGCAGCGAAGGCTGCTTTGCCTTATAAAGCCCTGAAACGAGGATGCCGGATATAATGTCGCCGCCGACGTAACTGCCTGAATTGGGGAATACATATCCCGTACCTTTAGGATTAATTTCTATCCCGATTTGGCCGGGATTGATGAAACCGATCTTGTGCGCTGCCGGGACATATGGGGCCATCGGTATGTTTTCAACCGGCAGGTCGAGTAAGTAATGGGTCATTATTGTATTCCCGGCCACTGTAAGGGCAAATACCTGGGTCCGATCGATGCCGTTTGCAGCGCAGAGCCGTCGGACCAGCTGATTCACTCCTCCGATCAGAAGGTGATGCAACTCGCCGCCGCGCCCCCTCATGGATTCATGAATCCGCGACAGTACGTCAGCGGCAACGCTTGTCTGTGGATTCGCGGCATCCATTACATCTATTTTCGCGGATGTACTCAGATCGATTAGTGATGCGACAAGGTTAGTGGTCCCCAGATCAAGGGCTATTCCGTAGCATCCCGTCTGCCCAGCGGCAACAACCTCCAGACGTTCCCGAAGCTCCGCGATTACGAGCCGGAGGGCATAGTTACTCTGCCTAAGGCCAGACGGGAGCTGCCTGAGGAGATCAAGGTCCACATCGATGGGCAATTCGGCATCGATTGTTTGAGAGAGGCAATCAAGAACTCTTTCCCGATCGGCCTTTTTATCCAGGTCCGATGGTTTTTCCAGGATTATTTCAACGGGGAATGCGAGGGGGTTCAACTTTCTTGACATCCTCCCTGAATTAATTCAGAGGAATCCTTGGGAAGAGCTCGACAAGGCAAACCTCACCTGCCTACAAGACTCGAACCAAGCTCACCCAAGAGGAGTTTCAATCTGTCGGCACCGACCAGCCTTGGTTCCTCATGGTTCTCACCTGATTGTCGCTTCCCATTTGGACAAGAATGGCTCTGCGGACTCTTATCAAGACCCAGGGCAAATCCGGAGATGAGCCCACTCGCCATTTGAGTATAAGACCGACAGCTTGTC
>JBGOVD010000237.1:0-4367 GCA_041477935.1 Dissulfurispiraceae bacterium
ATAATGGACAGGTTTTGGCCGACATCGATCGGTTGAAACTTCTTCTTCCAGGACTCGTTCCAGTCACGTTCGGAAATATAGATGTAGCTGAATGTAAATTCATAAGGCAATCCAGCATCCTTTAGAATCGACTTGAATGAGCCAAAATCGCTGGTTAGCTTATCTATGCCAACATTATCGAGGAAATAAATTACTAGACCTTTGTCGTTTTCGACCACGCCGAGACTGCCCGACTCGTGAGCCATATTTATCAGGGCCTCTCTCGATTCATTAAGAACATCTATACTGAATTCGTAATAACCCATTTTCCTCCGCGGGCGCAATAAAGTGCGCCCCTACATCTTTCTACGATACCTCTTTGCGAAGTCGTTCGTTACAGCAGTGCTTATAGATCGCTTCGAGTGGTATTCTGGTAATATAACGTTTGCATAGCGAAACTGACAAATGAAATTGAAAATTCTCCTCATCAATCCATGGATATACGATTTCGCCGCTTATGATTTATGGGCGCGGCCGCTCGGGCTGCTTAAAGTTGCTGAGTATCTCAGTTCGTTCGATGTCGGACTCACGCTCATCGATTGCATGGAAGGATCAGATGCCGGGAAATACGGGACCGGCCATTACAGGTTTGACGAGGTTCCCAAGCCTGAGATCCTGAATGGATTCAGGGGAAAATTCAAGAGATACGGGATGCCTCCTGCAGATTTCAGGGAGCGCTTAAAGAGGTCGGGGCCGATTGATTTGGTGATCGTGACATCCATTATGGCTTACTGGTATCCGGGAATTCAGGAAGCTATCGGTTTTATCAGAGAAGAACTCGGCGATGTGCCGATCATTCTGGGCGGCATATATGCGACCCTATATCACAAACATGCTTCTGATCATTCAGGGGCCGATTTCATCTATCGCGGTCCGGTGAATGAGGGCCTCAAATTTGCCATTTCTACCTTCGGGTTCAGGATAAAAAATAAATATCCGGCACGTCCTTACTATGAAATATTGCCGTCTCCCGATACCTCTTGCGCGCCATTGCTGACTTCTACCGGCTGCCCGTTTCAGTGCAGCTATTGCGCATCTAAGCTCCTTGCCGACTTCAGCCAGAGGGAGCCCGATGATGTATTCCATGAGATCATCGATTTGCATGGAAGAGGGGTTACGGATTTTGCTTTTTATGACGACGCATTACTCGTAAACAGCGATACGCATTTGAAACCCCTTCTTCGCATGGTAATTACTGAAGGACTTCATGTTCGCTTTCATACCCCCAACGGGCTCCATGCCAGGTTTATCGATCAGGCACTTGCTGGTCTTATGAAGCAATCCGGTTTTAGCACGATCCGTCTGAGCCTCGAAACAATCAACGAGGAACGCCAAGAGCATTCAGGCGGCAAGGTGCTGAACGAAGATGTCGAAAGGGCTGTGTTGGAGCTTTGGAAAGCGGGCTTCGCTAAAAAAGAGGTCGGTGTCTATATCATGTACGGACTTCCAGGACAGGAACTGGATGAAGTGAAAAAGAGCATCGTATTCCTGAAGGGGCTCGGAACACGTATAAATCTCACCGAATTCGCGCCGATTAAAGGAACTCAAAGCTGGGAAGAGTTGAAACGCTGCGGCATCATAACAGAAGATCTCGACCCTCTGCTTACCAACAATACAGTATTCCCGCTCCTTTTTTCGGGATATAATACAGAAGTAGTTGAAAAGATGAAGCTGGATGTGAAGGATTATAACAGGAAATAGGGCGGGATATTTTCATTGACTAATAAGATTGATTCTGCTAATTTAAAGATAGCTTTTGTGCGGCGATGGAGTTCGCCTTTAACCGTCCTTTTGGACTGATGACTCCTACTCTCAATCATGGAGGGTGGGAGTTTTTTTCTGCCCTCTAACAGCGGAAAGGAGGCGGCAAGATGTATGAAGTCTGGGGAATAGCCGCACTCTGGCTTGGCCTTGCCCTTCTTGCGACACTCCTGTCGATTTGGCTTCGCATAGCGACAGCGTTGTCGGAAATCATCGTCGGGACGGTAGCTCAGCTTCTCATCGGCGCCCTGATCGGCACGTCGCTCGGTTCAGATCAGCCGTGGATCAAGTTTCTTTCAGGCACAGGCGCGATTGTGCTTACCTTTCTGGCAGGCGCAGAACTCGATCCTGTGATATTTCGCGCCAAATGGAAAGAGGCAACCGCTATCGGATTCATCTCTTTTCTGGCGCCTTTTCTGGGCTGCACGGCGGCAGCCTTTTATCTTCTCGACTGGACTGTGAGATCTAGTTGGCTTGCCGGAGTTGCTCTTTCAACGACATCCGTCGCAGTGGTGTATGCAGTGATGCTTGAACTCGGTCTGAACAAGACGGAATTCGGCAAGACGATTCTGGCCGCCTGCTTTGTTACTGATCTCGGGACGGTTATTGCCCTCGGTCTCATCTTTGCTCCCTTCACCATTAAAACCGTAATATTCATCGTCGTCAGCGTCGTAGTTTTTGCTGTCTTGCCGTATGTTACGCCGTGGTTCTTCAGGAAATACGGCAACCGGCCTTCCGAACTCGAAGCGAAATACCTTCTTCTGATATTGTTCGGATTAGGTTCGCTTGCGGCGTGGTCCGACAGCGAGGCGGTGCTGCCTGCTTATGTCATCGGAATGGTCTTGGCCGGTACGGTCGGAAGAGACCACGCTCTCATCCGACGTCTAAGAACTTTAACTTTCGGGTTCCTGACACCCTTTTACTTTATCCGGGCCGGTTCCTATGTCTCGATTGCGGCGGTAATGACGGCACCCTTCGCGCTGCTGGTGCTCTTTGGTTCCAAGATGATTACCAAGATATTCGGCATCTATCCGGTAACCAAAAAATATGATTATTCACATAAGGAAGGGGTCTATACAACGCTGCTTATGTCCACCGGGCTGACCTTCGGTTCCATATCGGCGCTCTTCGGCCTCACACACGGCATTATCGACCAGCAGCAATATTCCCTGCTGATAGTAGCCGTCATCGGCAGCGCCGTTGTACCGACACTTATTGCAAACGCATTTTTCATTCCAAAGTATCTGTTACCGAACAGAGACGGATACGCTCACAAGGAAACGGAGCAAACGCGGCCCCAGGAACATGACTAAAAGGAGGATTCCATGGTAAAGAGAATACTCGTTGCCTTTGACGGATCGGAACAGTCGTATCAGGCCTTTGATTTCGCGCTCGACATGGCACAGATGTGCACCGGAGCAGCGTTCCATATCACCGTGCTGTCGGTAGCACAGCCTCCGGAGCCGATTGATATTGTCGAGATGGACGCTGTAATTGAAAGTGCCACGCAGCATTATGAAGATCTTTTTAAGGGGCTTCTTGAAAAAGCGAAGAAACGCAACTTTGAAATTAAAACAGAGATTGCGATAGGCCATCCCGCAGACCAGATTGTCCGGTACGTAACCGAAAATGAGTGTGATATGGTTGTAATGGGGCAACGCGGAAAATCCAAGATCGAAAGCTGGCTGCTTGGTTCCGTCTCGAAGCGTGTTGCCAGCTATGCCGCATGTACTGTTATTATTGTTAAATGATCGTAACAATTCGAAATGGCATTATCGTCGGCATCGGAGGATTTGTCGGAGCAATTGTCAGATATGCGCTTGCCGTTTGGATCGGACAAGCCTGGGGCCGCACCTTTCCCTTGGGGACCTTTGTTATCAATGTCAGCGGCAGCTTTCTTATCGGCCTGCTCATGACGCTATTCACGGAGCGGTACTCTTTCGATCCGGCTTGGCGTCTTCTTTTCGTCGTAGGGTTTCTCGGGGCATATACTACTTTTTCGACATTCGAATATGAGACCGGCAAACTTATAAATGACAGCGAATGGTTCTTTGCAACGATGAATGTTGTGCTCAGTGTGACAGCAGGCTTCGTTGCCCTCAAATTCGGCGAAGTGCTTGCCAAAAATATATAGGAGAAGAATTCATGGTGAAGGTAGGCCCTGCAAAGAAGCTGACTGTTTATGTAGATGAAGCCGACAAGTATGGGGGGAAGCCTGTTTACGAAGTGCTGCTGGAAATCTTTTTTAAAAGAAAGATGGCCGGTGTCAGCGTCTTCAAGGGGATGGCCGGCTATGGAAGCGATGGTGTCTTCCACACGTCGAAGATGCTCGAACTCTCCATTAACATGCCGGTCAAACTGGAGATTGTGGAGTCCGAGGAGATGATCAATAAAGTCCTTCCCGATGTGTATCAGGTCGTTGAAAGGGGACTGGTCGAAGTCAGCGACACCAATGTGATCAAATGCTGCAGAAATGCGTCCGATAAACAGGAGGAAGAGAAGAGGATGAAGCTCGAAGGCAAGGCGAAGATGCTGAGGATCATCGTGAGCGAGGACGATAAATGGGA
>JBGOVD010000165.1:0-5335 GCA_041477935.1 Dissulfurispiraceae bacterium
ATCTGCTTGCTATCGAGGGGAAAGTGGAATTGTATACATCGTTAGCCATCCTCGCTGAAACTGCCGGAAAGCTGAAAGATAAATTCCTTTGGGACGATGAAAAGATTGAGGCCGCAGTGAAGCATATCAGCAGGTGCGCGACGGTTGTCAAGCCGAAAGTGAAACTTCAGATTCTGGCTGATGCACCGGATAACATAATCCTTGAATGCGCAAAGGAAGCCGAAGCTCACCTTATCGTCACCGGCGATAAACATCTGCTCGGGCTGAAAGAGTTTGAGGGAATCGGCATTACAAGAATCGGCGGATTTCTGCATACTCCAGGTCCAGCCAAGGGAGACGAATGAAAATTATTTCAGCGAAATGCACCATCAGCGCGGTTGGACCTAAACAGTACCCCGACACCGGTTATCCCGAGATTGTAATGGCAGGGCGATCCAACGTTGGTAAATCATCACTGATCAACTCATTATGCGCACGGCGCGCGCTGGCGCGGACGAGTGCCGAGCCCGGGAAAACACAGACGATTAATTTTTTTGATATTAATGAGCAGATCTATCTGGTCGATCTGCCGGGATACGGCTATGCCGGGGCATCAAAGGTAAAGCGCAGGGAGTGGGGTGAGTTCATCGTCAACTATCTCCGGGACCGGGACAAACTTGCTCTTATCGTGCATCTTATCGACCTTAGGCATGAACCCATGAAAAATGATATGGAGGCTTCTGAATGGCTGACGGGGCTCAATATTCCATATGTCATTGTCGGGACTAAAGCGGATAAAATCAGTCGCAGCAGGCGTTCGGCCCATATTGCGGCGATTCGCAAGGGATTAAAGCTTCCATCTGATGTTCCGGCACTCGTCTATTCCAGCGAGACCGGCGAAGGCAGGGACGAATTGTGGCGTCATGTCAATAATGTTTTGGCAGGGCAGCAGCATGCGGATAAGTAGATAAAGACATGTTGAATTGATTGTTTGCCGCATTAGCGCAGCGCATGTTAAACTTTTAATAAGCCGTTTACGGCGTGGAGGTAACTATGGGAATCCTGCAACCGACGTTGATGACGTTAGTCTTTTTTGTGATTATGGCATTTTATATTCTTTCAAGCGCAATCAAGATCCTCAAGGAATACGAAAGGGGAGTCGTATTCAGACTCGGCAGGACTATACCGCTGAAAGGCCCCGGTCTTGTGCTTATATGGCCCATCATCGACAAGCTGGTCAAGGTGAGCCTGCGTACCGTTACCATGGATGTTCCTCCGCAGGATATCATCACGAGAGATAATATCACGGTCAAGGTCAACGCTGTTCTCTACTTCAGGCCTGTCGATCCGATAAAGGCGATCACCGAGGTCGAAGATTTTTATTATGCGACCTCTCAGATGGCTCAGACAACGCTCAGGAGCATCCTGGGTCAGAGCCAGCTCGACGATCTCTTGACCAATCGGGAGCAGCTTAATGCCGACCTTCAGAAGGTAATCGACATGCAGACCGAGCCTTGGGGTGTAAAGGTTTCGGCCGTCGAGGTGAAGAATGTGGATCTCCCGCAGGAAATGCTGAGGGCCATTGCGAAACAGGCGGAAGCAGAGCGGGAAAGAAGGGCAAAGGTAATTCACGCCGAGGGCGAATTCCAGGCTTCCCAGAAACTCGCAGATGCCGCGAAGATCATATCATCCCAGCCTGCGACCCTCCAGCTCAGGTTCCTCCAGACTCTGACCGAGATCGCCACCGAAAAGAATTCGACTATTATCTTCCCCGTGCCCATTGACCTGATAGCACCTTTTCTAAGGGACAAAGGAAAGACTGACTGAAGGACCATAATCGGAGGGCGGTACACGGCATTACTGAAAAGCCCAAAGCGAAGAATCATGTATGGGTGAAGCTGCTCGTACTTTTTCTTATTGTCGGGGGGCTGAGCTGGCTTGTATATGTCAGTGGATTGTGGGAATTTTTTACAAGCCGGCAACGACTGATTGCCTTCCTCGACTCGCTCGGCCCTTTTGCCGTCGCCGGTTTTGTATTACTGCAGGTCCTGCAGGTAGTTGTAGCTCCCATCCCCGGGGAGGTTACCGGACTCATCGGCGGGTATGTGTACGGTCCCGTCACCGGCATTGTATGGTCCACGATCGGGTTGACCCTGGGTTCGTATATCGCTTTTGCACTCGCGCGTGTTTTCGGCAGGCCCTTTGTTGAGAGATTTGTTGACAAATCCATCATAAGAAGATTCGATTATCTGCTGCACCATAAGGGCGCCTTTCTAGTTTTCCTGCTCTTCCTGATACCAGGAATACCGAAAGATTATCTCTGCTATATTCTTGGTCTGGGCCATCTCACGACTATGGAGTTCCTTGTTATTGGAGGTGTCGGCAGACTCTTCGGGACTATATTGCTGACGGTAGGGGGCGATTTCATACGGCATCACCGGTATAAAGAGTTCTCAATTCTGGCAGTTATCACTATCATCGTAATCCTGCTTGCCATGCTTTTCAAATCTAAACTCGAAAGGCTGTTCAGAATGTGGCATATAACTTCTTACAAGAAGAAAAAAACGAAGCAGATTAAAAGGAGCGGGAAACACCGCTCCGCAGAAAAACAGTCGTTATCCGAAAGGAAGGAATAAGTTCGTTACCATTTAATAAGGGCAGATCCCCATGTAAGTCCTGCACCGAAGGCCTCGAGCAGAATATAATCCCCGCTTCTGACCCGTCCTGTATTTATCGCCTCATCAAGTGCAATCGGAATGGACGCAGCCGAAGTATTACCATACTTCTCTATGTTAATCATGACCTTCTCCATGGGCAGACCGAGCCTTTTTGCTGTGGCCTGGATTATCCTCAGGTTGGCTTGGTGAGGAATGAGGAGCGAGAGCTGTGAAGGCTTGATCTTGTTCTTTTCAAGTGTCTCCATGGCGATACTTTCCAGGGTCTTGACGGCAACCTTAAAGGTTTCATTCCCTTTCATGCGTATGAAGTGGAGCCGCTTGTCGACGGTCTCCTTTGAGCAGGGCTTTCTGGATCCGCCTGCCGGCACCTGGATATAATCCCACATGCTTCCGTCGGATTGGATATCGGTGGCTATGATGCCGCTGTCATCAGTGGAAGGTTCGATGATGGCGGCTCCGGCCCCGTCGCCGAAAAGTACACAGGTTGTCCTGTCCTCCCAATCGATATATTTTGAGAGAGTCTCCACACCGACCAGCAGGATTTTCTTTCGGGCGCCGGATTTAATGAAGCTCTCTGCAATAGAGAGCCCGTAGATGAACCCTGAACATGCCGCACCGATGTCGAAAGCCGCCGCGTTGGATGCTCCGAGACGATCCTGGAGAATGCAGGCAGTCGATGGAAACGGCATATCTCCCGAGACCGTCGCAACTATGATCATATCAAGATCCTTCGCCTTGATTCCTGCCTTTTTCATGGCTGACTTCGATGCCTCATAAGCAAGGTCCGATGCAGACTGGCTCTTAAGGGCTATCCGTCTCTCTCTGATGCCGGTCCTTTCGAATATCCATTCGTCGGAGGTATCGACTTTCTTTTCGAGTTGATAATTTGTAACTGTATTTTCGGGCACATAAGAGCCCGTGGAAGCGATCTTAGCTTTAATCATGTAGTTATACCTTAGTAGGAGAAGCGTTTAATGCAGTTGCGATGTTTTCATGAACCCGCTGTCTTGCCATTTCGGACGCATATTTAATGGCGTTCTTGAGAGCCCTCGCAGAAGAGCGGCCGTGGCAGATGATACAGGTGCCGTTTATGCCGAGGAGAGGAGCGCCGCCGTATTCGTCGTAGTCGGTCCTCTTCTTGAAATTTCTGATGGCAGGCTTGATCATAAGATAGCCTAGTTTCCCGGTGACGACATTTGCAATCTCGCGCTTGAGCATTTTGATGATTGTCTCGGCAAGACCCTCGCTCGTCTTCAAAACGATATTTCCGACAAAGCCGTCACATACGATTACATCGGCATGACCGGCAAAGACATCTTTCCCTTCGATGTTGCCTGTAAAGTTGAAGCCTTTTGACCCCTTCAGTAGTTTGAAGGTCTCTTTTGTGAGCTCATTTCCCTTGGTATCTTCCTCACCGATGCTCAGCAGGGCGACCTTCGGGGATGGTTCGTGAAAAATAGCTTTGTAGTATGCATTGCCCATATGAGCAAACTCGAGGAGGTTTTCAGGTTTGCAGTCGACATTGGCGCCGGCATCGAGAATCACGAAATGGCCGGTCAATGAGGGCATAATGGCAGCAATGGCCGGCCTGTCGACCCCAGGCACTTTCCCAAGGAGAAAAAGGGCCATTGCCATGGTCACACCGGAGTGTCCGGCACTGACAGAGGCATCGGCCTTCCCGGTTTTCACCAGCTCTACGGCCTTGCGAATTGAGGAGTCCTTTTTCTTTCTAAGAACAGCCACAGGGGATTCATCCATACCGGCCACTTCCGAGGCGTGAAAAATAGAAATCCTGTTGGCAGGATATCGCTTGTCCCTGAGGACTTCGCTTAACCGGTCCCTGTCTCCTACAAGGATTACCTCGACATCGTATTCGCTTACCGCCTCGATGGCCCCTGCAACCGTCACATCAGGGGCGTAATCCCCGCCCATGGCATCGAGGGCAATTTTCATAGTTACTTGGAAACTACCTCAAGGACCGTCTTGCCATTATAGGTGCCGCAAAGGAGACAGACCTTGTGCGGGACCTTCTTTTCTTTGCACTCGGGGCACTCAACCAGGGTGGGCTGTTCACCTTTCCAGTTGGCCCTTCTTTTGTCTCTTCTCGATCTTGAGTGTCGATGCGTCGGATTTGCCATTGTGTTACTCCTTTTCCTTCTTTAATTTTTTTAAAACTTCAAAGCGGTAATCTGTCTCTTTTGTCTCGCAACCGCATCCTGAAATATTCAGGTCCGCGCCGCATTGCGGGCAGAAGCCTTTGCAGTCCTGGGAACAAAGGGGCTTCATCGGCAAATTCAGAATCAGCTGCTCCCTCAGGAGGTCATCGGTCTCGATCAGGTTATCGGTATAGAAGACCGTGTCGAGTTCGGCGCTCTTGAGTTCATGCTGTTCCGACTTTACGATTTCCCTTACAGGATGATATACGACATTCACCTGAGAGGATATGCGTGTCGGGAAATGCTTCAGGCAGCGCGAACATTCGAGTTCCGCGTCAGCGCTCAGCGTTCCCTTTATGATAACCTCATCCTCAATCTTGTCAAGCCTCAGAACGGACTTTACAGGCGATACAATCCTGACGACATCAGACTGAATGTCGTCTTTTAGTTCGAGTTCAAGCCCTTCTTCAGGTATTTCGGATACAATAATTTTCATAAATTGAACTACTATTATACTTTCCA
>JBGOVD010000051.1:0-9031 GCA_041477935.1 Dissulfurispiraceae bacterium
CTTTTCAATAATCTCCACCGCTCCGTATTCGAGTGCCTTCAGGACCGTCTCTGAACCGCCTGCAGTGAGGCTCGAGCACATTATGACCGGGATAGGATGCTGGGTCATTATCTTTTTAAGAAAAGTAAGACCGTCCATGCGCGGCATCTCGACATCGAGAGTGATAACGTCGGGCACCTCGTCTTTCATACGCTCCGCCGCTATCAGTGGATCGGCCGCAGTAGCCATAATCTCTATATTCGGATCCGACGAAAGGATTTCGGCCAGAGTCTGTCTTACGACTGCCGAATCATCAACTATCAGCACCCTGATTTTCCTGGTCACTTGGTTCTCCGTTTGTTGCTCTGACCATTGCGGCCCAAGACTAAATTACACTGTCCGGGGTCCGACGCCTCGGCCGCTCTCAGCCGCTTCAGAAAAACCTCTCCGGTATGAGGGAAAAAGAGTATCTTTCGCCCCTGAATTCCCCTCGTATCGAACGCCATCACTGTTAATCCTTCCTTCTCGATGATTGTTTCAGCGGCCATCACATTTTCCATCCCGACGGTCTTGCTGCGGGCATCCTCACTCCTGACGCCAAACATGTCGGCCCCGCCAAAGATCTTCACCTGTATATCCCCGCGATTGACTCCGATGGCATCGAACTTCCTGACCATCCTTTTGATGGAGCAGTCGACATATCTGAACCCTTCCAGGCAGGTGCCGTCACATGATTTCTTTCCGCCGCAGCGCGGCAGCAGACCATGGCAGATGGCCCCTGTACTGGAAACAGGATGAAACATCGTCACCGACACACAAGACCCGAGAATCGTCGAGACCACTACGGGAGTCTCCCCGAAATAAAACTCGCCAGGTTTCAGATAAATCGATTCCAGATCCCTGTCGTAGGGGCTCACGGCTCTTTCCTATATACCGTCGGAGCTACAGAAGCAAGTGGCACATTCATCCCGTTCAACGTCTCGGAATGACCCATGAAGAGATATCCTCCCGGAACCATGTGGCTGCTGATACGGTTGATAAGCCTTTCCTGGGTCGGGCGGTCGAAGTATATGATGACGTTCCGGCAGAAAACAATGTCCAGAGGCTCCCGCATGCCGAAGTCGCCTTCTATGAAATTCAGCCTTCTGAACCTGATCATCTCCCTCAATTCGGGGACGACACGCACCTTCCCCATGTGCCTTTCCTTTCCCCGGAGCAGATATTTTTTCCTGAAATCCTGCGGGACCGGTACGACCTGCTCTTCGCGGTAGATACCGGTCTTTGCGGCATCCAGCACACGCGTCGAGATATCAGTAGCGAGGATGAGATATTCAAACCCGCGATGCATCTCGGCATAATCATTCAGGACCATCGCAAGCGTATAAGGCTCCTCCCCGGTAGAGCAGCCTGCGCTCCATACTGCCAATTTTCTGCTCGTGCCTGCACCGTGGGTCTTGATGAGTTCAGGCACGGCCATTCTCCTGAGAAAGTCGAAATGGGCCGGCTCCCGGAAGAAGTCGGTTTTATTGGTAGTGACCATATCGATCATGTGAATAAGCTCTTCATCCCTTCCCTCCTGACTGAACAGGTATTCGCAGTAATCCTTATAGGATTTCATTCCAAGGGCCTTGAGCCTCTTTGAAAGGCGCGATTCGAGCATCACTTTTTTTGACTCGTTAAGCTTGATTCCGCAGACTTTGTAGATAAATTCTACAAGCCTGCGGAACTGGGCTTCGTTCATCGAAGTGATTGCCAGAACCGCATTGCTTCTGTTGTCGATGCTTCCTGCGATATCCAATTTTATCACTCTGATCGATTATTTTTTTCAGTTGCTCACTTCCTGGACTGTCGACAGTTCGTCTGAAGAAAAAACTTTGTCGATGTCCAGGATCATGATGAACCTGCTGTCTTGCTTACCCATGCCCCTGATGAAGTCGGTCCTGAGCTTAGTGCCTATCTTAGGCGCCGGCTCGATCTGATCGGGTTCGAGATCGATAACTTCCTGCACAGAGTCGGCAAGCGCTCCCAGGATTATGGTCTCTCCGTCGAGGCCGACCTCTACGACGACGATACAAGTATTGACGGTCTTCTCAGTGCTGCTCATGCCGAATTTCAATCTCATATCAACCACCGGAACTACACTTCCGCGGAGATTGATGACACCCCTCATGAAGTCCGGGGTACGGGGCACCTTGGTCACCGTGGTGAAGTCAAGGATTTCGCGGACCTTGGCGACATCGAGAGCAAAGATTTCGTCAACGAGTTTAAACGTCAGATATTGGGTTGTTTCTGTTATTCCTGACACGCTCATAATGGTCTCTCCTCATTCTCCCTTTTAGAACCTCTCGAATTCGGCATCTAACCTGTCGCCGCCGTTGCCGCCGTTACCCATGTCGAGCATCACTCCTTTTGTCTTTGCTTCAGGCGCAGGCCTATAGGCGGCCATAGCAGACGCTTTGCTTTCGGTCCGGGAAATGCGGAAAGCACCGGCCTTATGAGAAGCCTTTGATTTGCCGTCATGCGCCCTCATATGCCGTCCTCCATCTGCCACCTTGAAGAACGATATAGTCCCCTGCAGCTGCTCGGACTGAGAGGAAAGCTCTTCGGATGTTGATGCCATCTCCTCGGAGGCCCCTGCATTCTGCTGGATGACCTGATCCAATTGCTGAATAGCCCTGTTTATCTGCTCGGCACCGGCATTCTGTTCGTTGCTCGCCACGCTTATTTCCTGTACAAGTTCGGCCGTCTTCTGAATTTCCGGGACTATCCGCTTGAGTAGCTCGCCTGCGGTTTCGGCCACCTGTACGCTGGTTTTCGACAATTGACTGATCTCGGCTGCCGCCGACTGGCTGCGCTCCGCAAGCTTCCTCACTTCCGAGGCGACCACTGCGAATCCCTTGCCGTGTTCTCCCGCCCTCGCCGCCTCTATAGCTGCGTTCAGGGCAAGCAGATTTGTCTGTCTCGCGATCTCCTCGATGATGGAGATCTTTCCTGCGATTTCTTTCATCGCCTTGACGGTGTCGGCAACAGCAGCACCGCCCTCTTTTGCATCTCCCGCCAGTTTTACCGCTATTTTGTCGGTTTGCTGTGAATTGTCGGCGTTCTGCCGGATATTGGATACCATCTCTTCCATAGAGGACGAAATCTCTTCAATCGCAGAAGCCTGCTCAGTAGCTCCTTGCGACAGCTGCTGGGCGCCCGCGCTCAGCTCCTGGCTGCCGGAGGCCACATTGTCAGAGGCATTCCTTACATCGTCTGAAACTTCCCTCAGTTTTAATACCATCTTATTGACGCTGTCCACGAGTCTGCCGACATCATCGTCCCTCTCGGAGGTCAGGTTGATTGAAAGGTCGCCGTCGCTGAGGCTGTTCATATTGGCGACCAGCATGTTGACCTGTTTTTCAAGATAGTTCCTCTGTTCATCCGCTTCCTTCTGAAGCCGCTTCGTTTCGCTGATATCGATGATAACCTCAATACCTCCATACACATTCCCATGTTCGTCGAACAGAGCTGAACAGGCAGCCTGGATAGGTATTTTGCGGCCGTCTCTGGCTTCGGCCACCGTCTCGCCGTTGATGACCTCTCCCGTGCGCATGCAATTCTTCAAGGTGCAATTTGAAGTGCCGCACAGAGGTGTCCTCGAAAATTCAGCACAGGTCATTTTGCTTATGACCTCCTCCGGTCTGTAACCCATCGCCCGGCATGCGGCACTATTGATTGATGTAATCAGCAGGTTCTTGTCAACAACAAACATTGGAGCGGCTATAGTTTTCAAAATATTGTCCACTTCCCATTTTGCCTTTACAGCTTCGCTACGATCGATGATTACTTCCATGCCGCCCACGGGCGTTCCCTGTTCGTCAAAGAATGGAGAACAGGCAGCCTGGATAGGTATCTTGCGGCCGTCTCGGGTCTCCGCCACCGTCTCTCCGTTGATGACCTCTCCCGTGCGCATGCAGTTCTTCAGAGTGCAATTCGAGGTGCCACACAAAGGCGTTCTCGAGAGTTCGGCACAGGTCATCTTGCCTATGACCTCCTCCGTTCGGTACCCCATAGCGCGGCAAGCTGCACTATTGATTGATGTGATCAGAAGATTCTTGTCCACTACGAACATTGGAGCGGCAACGGCTGATAAGATAGCTTCATATTGCTTGTTTTTCCGGCGGGTGCTTTCGAGTTCGCTTTCCAGATCGTTGAGACGCAAACTCAGTTTTTCATTTTCCTCTCTGACACTTCGACTCATTAAATTAAACATGTCTTCCTCCTTTGTATGTCGGCTAAAGCCGTGATCTCTTCAGTTACGGACGCCTGAATCAGCTTTGGAATATCGAGGATCAGCGCTACCGTTCCGTCTCCCAGTATGGTTGCACCGGATATCCCCTCTACATCCCTGTAATATTTTCCAAGTGACTTTATCACCGTTTGATGTCCACCTATGACGCTGTCGACCGCGAAGCCGACTCTCATATCGCCGACCTCGGTAATCACTATCTGCTCTATTTCCGGCAATTCGCCTCCGACATCGAAATGCTCCCTGAGCCTGATATAAGGGACTATCCTGTTGCGAACATTCGCAAGGTTTCTTCCATGGGCAGTCTCCCTGGCCTTTGCCGTAAGCTCTATGCATTCATTGACAGATGAAAGCGGAAATACATAGTGATCTTCAGCGATCCTGACAAGCAGGCCGTCGATGATGGCCAGAGTCAGCGGGAGCTTGAGCGTAATGGCCGTGCCTCTTTTCCTGCTGCTCTCTATATCGATACTTCCCCTCAGCGACTCTATCGCCTTTTTGACCACATCCATTCCAACCCCTCTGCCGGAAACACTTGTAACATTTGCTGCGGTCGAAAATCCAGGTTCGAAGATAAGCAGATAAATCTCTTTTTCGGTCAGTTCCGCATCGGCAGCTATCAGGCCTTTCTGGACAGCTTTTGCCCTTATCGCGGCTGCATCCAGTCCTGCCCCGTCGTCCGCAACCCTTATCAGCACATTGGCGCCGGAGTGGAGAGCAGAAAGGTGAATGGTGCCCTTTCGCGGTTTGCCTTTGTCCGATCTGGCGTCGGGCATCTCGATACCGTGGTCGATGCTGTTTCTTATCAAATGGACCAATGGATCGTTAAGTTTGTCTATCACTGTTTTATCGAGTTCGGTCTCAGCCCCTTCGGTGACCATCTCAATCTCTTTTCCCAGTTCCTTCGAAAGGTCCCTGACGAGTCTTTTAAATTTGCTGAAGGTGCTTCCGATAGGCAGCATCCTGATATTCATGGTATTGTCCCGCAGCTCCGCGGTCAGCCTCTCCACTTCCTCCGCAATGGCCGCCAGCCGCGGCTCTTTGATGCTGAGGGCAGTTTGACTGAGGAGCGCCTGCACCGTTACCAGTTCTCCGACAAGGTTGACAAGGATATCGAGCTTCTCCGGCGCGACCTTGATAGCTGTTCCCTCCGCGCCCTTTTTCTTGTCCTGCAACTCCCTGATGAATTTCTGCTCTCCAAGTGCGGATTCAATCTTGTCGGGCTGCACGATGCCTGATTCGACAAGCATCTCCCCGAGCATCTTCTTCTGCCCAAGGACTTTTGCGAGTTCCTCCGGAGTGATATCGCCGCGCTCGATAAGGATTTCTCCGATTTTTTTGTACCCCCCCTCCCTATCGAAGTCCTCCTCTCCATAAATGCTCTCTATCTTGAGCTCCGCATCATCCTCTATGAAAATAAATACGTCCCTGATCGCATTGATTCCTTTATCGGTGGTAAGCAGAATGTCCCAGTAGGTATAGCAACAATCGGAATTGAATTCCTCAATCGGCGGGATATCGCATGTCTGCGCTATGACTTTACTGTGCCCCAGTTCAGCAAGTTCTCCGATAAGATTGACAGGATCGATGCCGCGCAAAAAAATATCAGGCGGCGGTTTGAACCTGATGCGATAGATCACTTCGGACGATTTCATGTCCTTTTTAATATCTGTTTTTTGACTCGTGGCAGGCTGAACGCTTTCGTACACCTGTTGCCCGGGGAGAAATTTATTGAACGACACTACTATCTCTTGCCTCCCTTCGACATTTAAGACACTGTCCGATTCGGAGATATCGAGCATTTCGCGAATGACATCCTTTGCCTTCAGGGTA
The DNA here is from genome assembly GCA_041477935.1 of Dissulfurispiraceae bacterium. GTDB lineage: Bacteria > Nitrospirota > Thermodesulfovibrionia > Thermodesulfovibrionales > Dissulfurispiraceae > Fen-1308. Next base: position 6,104 of record JBGOVD010000051.1, read on the forward strand.
AGATCGATCAACTCGCTTGTAACGCAGAGATCGCCATTCCTGATCAGGTCGTACACGGTCTCGATCTGGTGTGTGAAGGATGCAATATCGTCGAACCCGAACATGGCGCCGGAACCTTTTATCGTATGCATGGCCCTGAAGACTCTGCCGATAATTTCTGCGTCTTCGGGCCTCTCTTCAAGTTCCAGCAGCGAATGTTCAAGTTCGACGAGCAGTTCACATGCTTCATTCCTGAACAACTCCCTGTGCATATCAGCCGTTGCCATATCCTTAAAGCCCCCTGACTTGGCTAGTTGTCATGTTCACGATAATGCCGTCCTGAAGAGACCGACCCATATACATGTCTTTGTGATGTCCAATCTGCAGCCGGTATGTCTGGCGAACCCGGCCGATTCGGCCAAACGCATGAAACGACCAGGAACGGGCTCTGCAAGCTGAAAGCTCTTTCCCATTCTTGTCGCCGACCTGTGGGCCGCACATAGAAGCTGCAAACATGTCAGGTCGATGTCCGACGACTTCGAAGAGTCCACATAAACCTTGTCGACGCTCCCCAGCCCCCGAATCAGGGTCTCCTTCAGTTCTTCAGCCTGCTGCACCGTAATGTCGCCCCCGAGCCTCAGCACACCCTCTTTTCCGTCAATTTCTTCAATGAAGTCGATCACCGGTTCCTCCTATTACTTGTCTGGTCCTGTGTGCCTCGCTGATCGTCACCTGACAAACTTCTTCACAACTTCCACAAGTTCTTCGGGTTTGAAGGGCTTGACGAGCCAGCCGCTGGCGCCCGCCGATTTTCCCTCCTGCTTCCGCGTATCCTGCGACTCGGTGGTCAGCATAACTATGGGAGTGAACTTCGAAGCGGGATTCTTGCGCACGTTTTTTATAAGCTCTATGCCATCCATTTCCGGCATATTGAGATCGGTCACGATCATGTCTACCTTCCCCGCCTTCAGCTTTTCGAGACCGTCCTTTCCGTGGACTGCGGCGATTACTTCATAGCCCGCGCTCTTCAGTGCAAACGTCACCAGCTGCCTCATAGACGCAGAATCATCAACGATCAATATCGTCTTTCCCATACTATTCTCCTTTTTTTACGTGCTCTTTGAGAGGGCCGCTCTCATTATTTGCCTCTCTGATTCCATGGTGTACATTTCTTCAAGCCACTTCGACTTTCCGTTGGCGCCCCAATCATTGATTTTGGTCTTCATGTCCTCGGCCTTGCCGATCATTTCCGCATATTCACTCATGAATTTTTCCAACGGAGTGATAACATGTTCGATCCTTTGTCTCGTTATGTCCTGGAACTGCATGGACACGACGATATTGCCGATATCATTTGCAAGCGTCCCGGTCTCTTTCGTAAGTTCACCCAGCTGTTCCTTCGCACGCGTCATAACGTCGTCGAGCTGCATAAGCGTCCTGTCGACAACCTCCCCGGATGTAGCACATCTGAGGTCGTTCTCCGCGGTGCTGCTCTGGGTCCGGCCATAAATAGCCTTGATTTCCGCTTCGATCTTTGCAATTTGCTTCCTGGCTTCTTCCGCGGCGATATTCGAGCGGTCAGCGAGCCTTCTCACTTCATCGGCAACTACCGCGAAACCTCTGCCGTGCTCGCCTGCCCTCGCCGCCTCGATTGCCGCGTTGAGCGCAAGGAGATTCGTCTGGTCTGCTATGTATTCGATCTCGTTCAGCGTCTTATTGATGTTGCCTGTTTCGACCATAACCGCTTCGATATCCTTGAGAGTATGTCTTTCGGCTGCTGCAGTTTCGCCCAATTTGCCGACAACACCGGTAAGAGCCTCTTTGCTGATGCCGATAAGATCTCCTCCGGCAGCTTCTTCTCCGCCGGCAAAGCTGCTGACCGCCAGAGAGGCCTGTGAGGACTGGTTCTGTGCTCTTTCGACAATGCTCATAAAACGTTCCACAATATCGAGAACTGCCGTTTCTGTCTGGTCGGTGACATCCTTCAGCTGGCCGATCAGCACGGGTATAATCTCCCTGCGCTCACTGAACAATTTCCGGACAGGCTCAAGCATCTGCTCGAACTCTGCGGCATGTTTCTTTTCCATCTCGGCATGCACCTCGGTCAGCTGCCTGATCCTCCGTTTCGCCGACATGCATGAAACGGTCATTGTCACGGCGCTGAATATGCCGACTACGGCTATCCGCACAAGTGTTGTCTCAAGAAAAGAAAGCAAGGTGATTATTGATACTGTCAATACAAGGTGAATTGTCATTCTGCTATCCGTTTTCATGTAATGTCCTCTTGCCCGTATATTTGCCGTTTACGTCCCAGATGCGCATTGTAGCTTCATTTTTTCCGCAAACGTTTTCTATGAACTCCCGATGTCCATGGCTGACCAGGTCGATAAAAAATGCCTTGTCTGAAAAATTAGATACCATAAGCGATGGGATGGTAGGAACATTATGCTTCAGTGCATCAGCCAACCTTCTGCCAAATGCGCCGGGCGTCCCGGTATCGATAATGACCAGATCGAAACAAGGACTCTCTCCATTGGATGAATCAAGCAGCGCCAGCGCCTCTTCTTCATCGAAAACTGAACTGACTTTATACCCGGCATGCCGCAAGGCCATCGACATCGCCAGTCTTGCATCCGGGTCACGGTCTATTATCAGTATTTGTCTGGACACTATTAGCACCTTGATTAATCATTTAACGGTCAGGGTGTTTAAGCAAAAGACATGCCTCAGAAACATCTATTGATTCTCAAGAGAATTTACCCTCATGACTGGGCTGCTGCTCTATCGCAAGTTGCAATAGTAACGCAAATTGCGATACTTGGAGATTTTATTAATGGGTGGATATCTTGAGGTTAAGGTTCAATGTCCGATGTTATCAGAGGTTGCAATCCTGGGAACTAAGCGTCAATTTGCTTAAGCTTTCTGTGGAGGGTCGAGTAGTCGATCTGA
>JBGOVD010000246.1:0-4258 GCA_041477935.1 Dissulfurispiraceae bacterium
CCAGAAATCGAGCTTGTCGCCGATCCGAAGGTCGCTCTCGGCCCGGCGTCCGCGAGTCATGCCGTAACCGCCTACGAGCTTGTCGACGAGTCCCCGGATTTTCCAGAGAAAACCGAATGTGAACCAGCCTGCCTTGCCGCCAATCGACTTAAAGGCCTTAAAGACGGCCGAAGGATCGAGCGCGCCGAAGGAGCCGCGAATTTCATCCCTGTATCTGGCGGTTGCACTATCGTCCACTTCTGTAACATCACAAACCTCTCCGGCGCTGCTGTCGCACCAGCGGCTGACGACCTGGTCGGTCTCGACTTTGATGAAGGCGCGGCGCACAGCCTCGTCAAAGGGTTCGGGAGTTATCGACGGAAAGCAGGTCTGAGGCGCTTCAGAGTCTATTACATGGCCGGAGCGAATGCCTGAAACCATGACCGATGCTATGCGATATGGGATTGAAGTAAAGAGGCTGAGCCAATATGCCGATAGTCGCGGAAAATCGAAAGGGATCGAGATCATCGGTTTTCGCACGCCCATTCTGTGCCCCATGGCCTCTATCATCTCGCGAAAGGTGAGCGGCGGGGACCCGACGTCGATTACCGAGCTGCAGTCGAAGGTCAGATTCTTTGCCTGGCACAGATACTCGACGACATCGGTGACAAAGGCAGTATTCGTTTTAATACGTGTCCATGCAGGCAGGACCAGAAAGGGCATACGCCTGAGCATGCCTTCGATCATCTCAAAGGTGATGCTGCCGGAGCCGATTGTGAGGCCTGACCTGAGCCAGATCGTCTGTATCTCTTCAGGTTTTTTGCTCAGGATCATTCCGGCCTCGAGCTTGGTCCTGAGCTGCGGAGAAGCCTTCGCAAGATCGCCGGTGCCGGACAGATAGATTATACGCTTCACCCCGAACTCGATACAGGTCTCCCGGAATATCTCGGCGCTCTGGCATTCCAGCTTACTGAAATTCCTCCCCGCACCGGTAAGATTGATCAGGTAGTATGCGACGTCGATTCCCTTGAGCGCCCGCACCAGCGAAGCACACTTGAATGTATCGCCCTCGATGACCCTGACATTACCTATGTCAGCCGGGTTCAGTTTCCGCGCATTTCTTACGAGGACGCGGAGAGATACATCAGGTTCCTGCTTAAGCCTGAGAAGGAGACGCCTGCCGATATAACCTGTTGCTCCAGTAAGCAGAATATTCATGCCGCTCCATAGGTGTTGCCCGATCTATCTTTATTATACTCAAATTCCTCCGCATTAAATGGTATATCAATGAAAAGAGGGAGTCAGGCGCAACTCCGATTTATTTTTCTCCACCATCAGGAGTATAATTGATCATGTTTACTATCTCCCTATCAGGTGGTAGTTGCCATTTGAGGCGCTTCTCAAGCATAGTCCTGTTACTGATGGTGGTATTGTTTTCAACTTGCGCCTTCGCTGATGAACCTATAAAGATAGGCGTTTCTCTCGGTCTCACCGGAAAACATTCCGAAGCATCCCGCCTGCAGGAGAAGAGCTTTCGATTATGGGAGACGGATGTCAACAGGAAGGGCGGCATGCTCGGGAAAAAAGTAAAGCTGATTATCTACGACAACAGAAGCGAAGCGTCTGCTGCAAAAGAGCAGTATGAATATCTGATCAAACAAGACCATGTCGACCTTCTTTTTTCTCCATACTCCAGCGAACATACAGAGGCGATATTGCCTTTGACTGAAGAATACGGTTACCCCATCATCGCTTCCGGAGCCTCAGCAGACGAATTATGGGAGAAAGGCTATAAATACTTCTTCGGATTATATACTGTGGCGAGCAGATATGCCGTCGGGTTCCTCGAACTTCTCGTCCAGGATGATTTTAAGGACGTAGCCATTATTTATGCGGGCGATCCATTTTCACGCGGGATTGCCGGCGGAACGAAGCAATGGGCCGAAAAATTCGGACTCAGGGTGCTTCTCTATTCAGGCATTAAGGACGGTAAAAAGGACTTCGATGATATTATCGTAAAGGCGAGAGATTCAAAGGCTGAGGTGCTGATTGTCTGTGGATATTTCAATGAAGCCATTGATGCGAGATTGTCGATGAAAAGGGTAGGATGGCATCCCAAAGTATATTATGCATCTGTGGGTCCCGCGATACAGGCCTATTATGAAAAACTCGGTCAAGATGCCAATCATGCCTTCTCTTCTTCCCAATGGGAGCAGCACGGCAGGCTGCCCGGTTCGAAATTGTATCATAGTGAATTCGTCGTGGCATACGGGGAAGAACCATCATATCATGCTGCAAATGCGTATGCAGCCGGGCAAATCCTGGAGAGCGCGGTACGGAAGGCGGGAAGCCTTGACAGGAAAAAGATACGCAATGTGCTCTCAGCCATGAACACCGTAACCATTATCGGGAGATACGGCGTTGATAAGACCGGCAGGCAGGTGAAGCATTTCCCGCTTATTATACAGTGGCAGGACGGCAAAAGACAGATCGTATGGCCCAAAGATCTCAGTACGGCAACCCCGATCTTCAAATGATGAACTATACGGCTATTACAAAGCGCCTGTCCCTCAGGATTATAACTCCGGTCATCGTTTTCATGCTGCTGGCCGGGGCAGGTTTCTATATTTTTTTCAATTATGTCGCTTCCGATTTCATCGGCAGGATCATCAAGGACAATCTCGAAGAGAGGGCGACCGATATGTATTCCATGGTCGACAGAAGCCTGGATGAACTTTTGAGGGCAGGACTTGCTGCGGATGAGAAGTCAGTGAGAATCAAGCAGGTATTGACTCTTTCCTTGGTAGAGGATGACATGAGACAGGCTGACCTGAATGGTTCGATAGCGCAGAACGGCGAAACAAGGATGTCCGTAGGGGACCTGACTCCCCGGATCATGGAGGCTGCGGGACCGGGGCTGAAGGAAAATGTCGTCACGTCCGTCACGTATAACGGCAAAGGGTATTTTATATATAGTTTCGTATTCGAGCCCTGGAAATGGCGCATAAGCCTTATAAAGAATAAGAACGATTATTCGGTCCTGATGAACAGGGTGAAGATAGCATACGCGGTTGCCGGCATCCTGCTGCTGGCGGCATGCGTGCTATTCATCATTTATCTGAACAGGACCATAAAGTCTCCCTTGAACAGGATAACGGAGCGCCTTAAACAGGGTGTAAATCCTGGGTATAAGGGAATATATGAGTTCGAATTCCTGAGCAACAACATAGGGAACATCATGGAATCCCTGCAGAATGAAACAGAAAAGCTCAACAGCGTATATCACATCGCCATATCCAAAAGAGGGAAGGAATTCTTTGATGAGGTTGTACTGGCGGTCGCCCGCATGTTCGGTCTGAATGCGTGTATATCAAAGATTGATCCCGGAGGAGAGACGGCACAAATTATTTCGATGTCTCTCAATGGAGAGCTCAGGGGAAATATCGAAGTGCCTGTGAAGGGAACGCCCTGCGAGCAGGTAATAAGCGGGAAAATACCGGTTGTAATAGAGAAGGATGTATGCAGTCAATTCCCTTCGGCGCATCTCCTGGCGCAAGTCGGAGCGGAGTCGAATACAGGCATCCCTGTATTCGACAGAAAGGGCGACGTCATCGCTATCGTTCATGTTTTCGGGCGGCAGCGATGTATGTCTGATGTCGATATGAAAGTGCTTCGGACCATCGGACAGATGGTCGCGGCCGAATTCGAGACGCTCGAAAAGACGCTATACCTTGACAATATACTGAATTCTTCGACCGATACCGCCATAGTCTCTGCCGATCTCGATTACCGAATCACTTACTACAATCCTGCTGCAGAAAAGATTTTCGGCCATAAGTCCGGGGAGGTTATCGGACGGAAGGTAACTGATATTCACGAAGTGGAAGATGTCGGACCGGAACGCTTCATGCAGGGTATCGAAATCGTAAAGGTCAAGGGCGAATACAAGTATTCCTATGAGAGGGAAAAAGATGGCGTAGTCCGGCATATAGATGCAAGAATCTACGGCATGCTTGATGACAAAAGACTTGCAGGCTACGTTATGATGGCCAGGGACATATCCGATTATAAGCATCTCGAGGAACAGCTGCTGCATTCGCAGAAGCTGGAGGCAGTGGGCCTTCTGGCGGGCGGTGTAGCTCATGAATTCAACAACATCCTGATGGCGATAATGGGGTACGGAAGCCTCCTGAAGGACAAGATGGGCGAAGGATATCCTTATAAGAAATATGTCGACAATATCCTCATGTCTTCTGAGAAGGCCGCACATTTGACACAG
>JBGOVD010000271.1:0-3979 GCA_041477935.1 Dissulfurispiraceae bacterium
AACGGAAGGTGAAGAAGATGACGATGACATTGGCGGAGAAGATTTTCAAGTCACATTTGAAGGATGAACCGTTTCCCGGCACGAAGGTGCTGAATATCGATGTGGTCCTGTGTCACGAGATAACCACCCCGGTAGCTATTAACGATCTTGTCGCGCGGGGAAAGGACAGGGTCTTCGATCCGGAGAAGATAAAGGTCGTTATCGACCATGTATCGCCTGCGAAGGACACCAAGACTGCGATACAGGGCAAGATCATGAGGGATTGGGCACGCAGGCAAAATATCCGGGATTTTTTCGATATCGGGAGAAATGGTGTCTGTCATGCGATCTTTCCTGAAAAAGGCTACATCCGTCCGGGCTATACCGTGATCATGGGCGACTCGCATACCTGCACTCACGGGGCTTTCGGTGCCTTTGCAGCCGGGGTCGGCACAACCGATCTTGAGGTCGGCATATTGAAGGGAGTATGCAGCTTCAGGGCTCCCGAAACGATCAGGGTGAACATCAACGGCAAGCTGCCGGAGGGCGTCTACGCCAAGGATATCATCTTGAAGGTCATTAAGACACTGACCGTAAAAGGGGCGACAGACTGCGTGATCGAATTCCGGGGGGATGTCGTCAAGGGGATGTCTATGGAGAGCAGGATGACGCTCTGCAACATGGCGATAGAAGCTGGAGGCACATCCGGGATATGTATGCCGGATGAGATGACGGTAGATTATCTCTGGTCCTTTATCTCTTCGGATTACAAGGACAAGAGTGCGGCACTCGCGGACTTCAAAAAATGGTGGTCCGATGAAGGGTGCAAGTATGTAAAAGTGCTGGACATCGATGTTTCCAATATGCAACCGCAGGTGACCTACGGGTACAAGCCGGATGAAGTAAAGGACATCTCCGAAATGGAAGGAACGTCGGTCGACCAGATTTACATCGGCTCATGCACGAACGGCAGGATCGAGGACCTTCGTGTAGCCGCGGCATACCTGAAGGGGAAGCAGATATCGCCTCTTGTGAGAGGCGTCGTCGCTCCGGCCACAACACGGATATTCAGGCAGGCAGATGAAGAAGGTATCGTAAAGATATTCATGGACGCCGGTTTCTGCGTTACGAACCCGACTTGCGGCGCGTGTCTCGGAATGTCCAACGGCGTGCTCGCCCCGGGTGAGGTCTGCGCATCCACTACAAATCGCAATTTCACCGGCAGAATGGGGAAGGGCGGCATGGTCCATCTCCTGAGTCCTGCTGTTGCGGCTGTCACGGCCATCGAAGGAAAGATAGCCGACCCGAGAAAATTCAAAAAGGAGACTATATAATGAAAACGTACGGAGGCAAGGTCCTTTTTCTTGACAGGTCCGATATCAATACCGACGATATAATACCTGCTAAATATCTGACTGAGATTTCAAAAGAGGCCCTGAAGCCGCATATGCTCGAAGACTTCAAGCTTGAAGGTTTCAACCCGCGGGACGCGGCTGTATCTGAAGCGAAGGTGATCGTGACGCGGTCCAATTTCGGATGCGGATCTTCGCGCGAGCACGCTCCGTGGGTATTCGAGGTGAATGGCATCGACGTTGTCATCGCCTCCAGCTTTGCCCGCATATTCAGACAGAACATGTTCAACTGCGGCATGCTGGCCATTGAACTTGCTGAGAACCCGATCGACGAACTCTTTGCTCATAAGGGTGCGGATGCGTCGATCTCTATAGATTTTGACAATGATAAATTGACGATCACTTCATCCAAGGGTACGAAGACGTTCGATTATCAGATCGCGGAATTCGATAAGGCACTGGTGAAGGCCGGCGGCTGGGTGGAGTTTGCGGACGCCAGATATTAACTGTCGGCTATAGACTTTTAGCCCTCGGCGGTCAGCTCAACAGTGGATCTTCTGTTATTTTTTGACCAGGACGATTGCGAGTTTGTTCTGCCCGCTGCATGCAAGGTACAGATTGCCTTCCGGGGTCGCGACCATATTCCGGACCACGCCGCCTCCGGAGGGAATCGCCCATGTTGAAAATGATTCTGTCCTGGGATCGAATCTTACTACTGTGTTGGGCGTGACACCCGATTCGCTATACCATATTATTCCATCCGGTGTCGCTGTAATGCCGTAAGGCTTTGATTTCGGTCCGCCCGGCGAAGGCCATTCCCGGACCTTCCTGATGCCGGAATTCAGACGACCGAGCTTTCCACGTGCGTAATCGCTATAGTAAATGGCGTCATCAGGCGCAACTACAAGCCGCCGCGGGCGCGTTCCTTCAGGAAGCACATATTCAGATATTTCCATCGTGTCAGGATCGATGACGGCGATTTTGTTGGTCCCGAATTCGCAATAAAAAGGGACCTGCTTTGAATTCAGGGCAATACCGTACGGCAATGAGTTCGGCGATGGTGAATGTTTCAATTGAACGCGTCCCGTATCGGGATCCAAACGACCGATGAAGTTGCCCTGCTGTACGGTGAACCAGATTATCCCCTTCCGGTCGATGACAAGTGAATGAGGATCCTGGGCAGATCGGTCCGGCATCTGATATTCTTTCACTTCACCGGTTGCCGGATTGAGCTTGCCGATGTAGCCCTTATAATTTGCAGTAAACCAGATAGAGCCGTCTTTATCGGGTGCCAGGCCATGAGGCCCGGATTCAGGAGTCGGCAAGTGGTACTCTTTTATCGTTCCGGTCTTCGGATCGAGTCGTCCGAGTGTGTTGGACTGCATGCCTGTATACCAAAGGGAGCCATCCGGCGCCACGGCAGGGTCATGAGGGAATGTGTTCGCTGCAGGAGCAATCCATTCTTTGATGGTCACCGCAACAGCGGCGGCAAAGACGAGTGAGGCAGATAATGCCGTCATTACGAGAACACACAACAATCCTTTGGATTTCATTTGGTTACCCTCCAGCAAGAACGCTTTTAATACTCGAAGATAATTTCCAATGCGTTTGGCAGAAAAGGATTCACTATTTTATATCCTCTCTACTTGAAAGATATCAATAATACCCGTTTATTACCAGAGATTGATTCAACCGGGCACGGAAGATCTGGACGGAAGATTCACCCGCCATCTTTATCAGGTCATTCCACGGCTTGCAGCCGCTTTTCTCTCCTGATAACATTTATAAAGTGAGCACGCCGATGCGGATTGATGAAGACAACTTAATCTAACCTTAATTGAAATTTCACTGACGAGCTTTATTATAGAAGCGAGGTAAGCAGGAGCATTATTGATACCCATAGATATAGAGGTTAATCGTGAAGATTCTGACGATAAGAGAGATTGCAAAAAAGATGGGTTTGGCCACCGGCAATCTGAGCAAAATTCAGCTTGTCAGAACCATCCAGGAGGCGGAAGGGAATTCTCCATGTTTTGCAACTCAGGCTGTGCGCGAATGCAATCAGATAAATTGCCTTTGGAGAGAAGATTGTTCAATCGCGTATTTTAAGGGGTGCAGTCTCCAAACGCCGTCGTGAGACGGTTTTGTATTTTTCCGCTCTAATGTGAGCCTATTCCCCGGCGGCTTTCCTGATTATGCTCTTGATAAGGTCCTTGAATACGAAATAATGTGACGGGATAAGGCTGTACCAGTAGATGACTCCCCATAAACCTTTGGGCGTGAAATAGGCGGTTACCACCAGTTCTGTCCCCTGAATGGTGAATTCAAGCCAGGCGCGGCCCGGCAGCTTCATCTGGGCCTCCAGCAAGAGCCTGCGGTTTTCCTGAAGGTCCACTACCTCCCAGAAATCGAGCTTGTCGCCGATCCGAAGGTCGCTCTCGGCCCGGCGTCCGCGAGTCATGCCGTAACCGCCTACGAGCTTGTCGACGAGTCCCCGGATCTTCCAGAGAAACCCGAATGTGAACCAGCCTGCCTTGCCGCCGATCGACTTAAAGGCCTTAAAGACGGCCGAAGGATCGAGCGCGCCGAAGGAGCCGCGAATTTCGTCCCTGTATCTGGCGGTTGCACTATCGTCCACTTCTGTAACA
>JBGOVD010000359.1:0-3044 GCA_041477935.1 Dissulfurispiraceae bacterium
CACGGAAGGCCGACAAGGATTCGGATATCAGGGGCTGAACTTAAGAAGATGTTCAAAAAATAGGGCACATGGTACTAAGAAATTGGAAATAAACCTTATGTGCTGTCACTGTCCTGAAAATAGCCTCCAAAAGTCGTCATTCCCGCGAAGGCGGGAATCCATGTTTATATTGAAAAATGGATTCTCCGGTCAAGCCGGAGAATGACATACAAAATTGAGACGTCTACATTTTTTATGCTTACTTCTAACTTCTTTTACTCCATCACCCGCTTTATATCAGCGCCGAGCTTCCGGAGTTTTTCGTCGATGCGTTCATATCCTCTGTCGAGGTGATATATGCGCTGGATCGTGCTCTCACCCTTTGCGCAGAGCGCTGCGACTATAAGTGATGCAGAGGCCCGCAGGTCTGTCGCCATGACAGGAGCGCCTGTAAGCCGCTCGATGCCTTTCACCGCGGCGGTTCCGCCGTCTATCGAGATGTCTGCGCCCATGCGCCTCAGTTCGGCCACGTGCATGAACCGGTTTTCGAAGATGCTCTCATGGATGATACTCGTGCCTCCGGCGATCGTCATGAGGGCCATGAACTGTGCCTGCATGTCGGTCGGAAATCCGGGATAGGGCAGGGTTGTAATGCTGCATGGCTGGGGCCGTTTAGGGCCGATGACCCTGAGCCCCTTCTTTGTCTCATCGAAACGCAATCCGGCATCTTTCAGTTTCATGACAACGGCATCCAGGTGATCGATACGGCAGTTTTTGATCACGATGTCGCCGCCGGTTGCGCCGGCAATGGCCATGAATGTCCCGGTCTCGATGCGGTCCGGTATGACCGAATAGTTGGCAATAGGTATCAGGCTGTCGACCCCTGTGATCTCGACGACGCTTTCTCCAGCTCCTTTTATCTTGGCCCCCATTGAGATAAGGCAGTCCGCAAGGTCTTTCACTTCGGGCTCGCGGGCGGCGTTTTCGAGGATGGTTGTTCCCTTCGCAAGGGTCGCCGCCATCATAATATTTTCAGTGCCGGTAACGGTGGCAATGTCGAAATAGATCTTGGTCCCCTTCAGCTGGCGCGCCTTTGCGATTACGTAGCCGCCTTCAAGCGTAATTTTGGCGCCCATCTTCTCGAGTCCCTTAATATGCTGATCGATAGGCCGGCCGCCGATAGCGCAACCGCCGGGAAGAGAGACCCGCGCCTTGCCGAAACGGGCGACCAGGGGTCCGAGAACGAGCACCGAAGCCCGCATGGTTTTGACCATCTCGTATGGAGCTTCCGGGGTCCGCAGGCGGCCTGTGTCGAGCGTCATAATCCCTTCGCGGTAACCGGTGAGGCCGCCCATGTGGCCGATCAGACGTCCCATGGTGGCCACATCGCGCAGTTCGGGCACATTCGTAATCTGGTGGACGCCGGGAGCGAGCAGCGAAGCTGTGATGATCGGCAGGGCCGCATTCTTGGCTCCGCTGATGGTAACCTCTCCTTTGAGGGGCTTGCCGCCCCTGATTATCAACTGTTCCATGGGATTTATCTTAACATAGCGAGATGGCCGAAGTCAGAACTCCTGCGTACATTCTGCGGATCAAAACAGGTATAATTAAAAATGGAAAAAATCGAAAGCCTGCTCGAGAAAGTCCTTGCTTATAATCCCAAGGCTAATATCGATATCATAAAGAAGGCCTACATCTTTTCCCGCGAAGCCCACTGCAGTCAAAAGAGAGTAGAAGGCTCACCCTACATTCATCATCCCATCTCTGTCGCAGACATACTTGTCGATATGAAACTCGATTCGGCGACCATCGCCGCAGGCTTTCTCCATGATACTATCGAAGATACGGGTATGTCGGCTGAAGATATCAAGGAGATGTTCGGCGCCGAGATTGCATTTCTTGTCGATGCCGTAACCAAGCTGAGCAAGGTCGAGTTTATGACGCGCGAGGAAGCCCAGGCCGAGAACTTCAGGAAGATGCTTCTCGCTATGGCCAAGGACGTAAGGGTCATACTCATCAAGTTTGCCGACAGACTGCATAACATGAGGACCCTTGAGCATCTTCCCGAAGAGAAACAGCGGAGGATCGCGCGGGAGACACTCGATATCTACGCACCGCTTGCCAACAGGCTCGGTATAGGTTGGCTCCGCATCGAACTCGAAGACCTCTGCTTCAAGACCCTGATGCCCGACCTTTATAACGAATTGCGGGTGAAGGTCGCGCAGAGGACGGAAGAGAGCGGCAAGTTTATAAGCGAAGTCATCTCGATCATATCCGAAAAACTTGAGCCACTTGGGATAGATGCCAAGATCAAAGGTCGCCTCAAGCACCACTACAGCATTTATCAGAAGATTATCAAGCAGAAGATCCCATTCGAGCAGGTCTACGACGTTATCGGCATCAGGATCATTACCGATACGGTCGCCCATTGTTATGATATCCTGGGTATCATCCATTCTCTCTGGCCCCTGGTGCCCGGCCGTTTCAAGGATTTTATAAGTCTTCCCAAATCGAACATGTATCAGTCCCTCCATACCACTGTTGTCGGACCCTCGGGAGAGAGGGTCGAGTTGCAGATCCGCACGACGGAGATGGACGAGATCGCCGAGGAGGGCATCGCAGCACACTGGCGTTACAAGGAGAAGGCTGCGCGGGACAGTAAGAGTGCAAGATTCGTTACGTGGCTCCGTGATCTGGTCAAAGAGATATCCGATGCAAAGGAATTTCTGGAGGCTGTGAAGGGTGAGGTCATCCCCGACACGGTCTATGTCTTTACTCCGGCCGGCGATATCAAGGAACTGCCTGTGGATTCCACCCCGATCGATTTTGCCTTCAGCATCCACTCCGCTGTCGGAAATAAATGCATCGGGGCAAAGGTGAACGGAAGGATCGTGCCGCTGAGATACAAGCTGAACAGCGGAGATGTGGTGGAGATCCTTACATCGCCGACGCAGACTCCGAGCAAGGACTGGCTCAAATTCGTTGTGACCCAGCGTGCAAAGAGCAGGATCCGCCAGTGGACGAGGGCCGAGGAAAGAAAGGGCGGTATCGAGCTCGGCACCAAG
>JBGOVD010000385.1:0-2693 GCA_041477935.1 Dissulfurispiraceae bacterium
AAAAAGAATAGTATCCGCGCTGTAAAAAAAAAGAGGAGCCGGTGATCCGGTCTCCTCTTTTTTTTTCATCTTATGATATTTGATTCACTGATAGCTAAAAAAACCGTCCCCCGTGGCGAAGACGCCGCCCCGTCAATCTGCTGCTCAGGAGAGTACTTCCGCTGCCTCTTCGACCTTGTGAGGAAGCTTCTCGTTGTTGAACGAAAGGATTCCCCGCTTCATCTCGACTATGGACGGCGTCTTGCTCTCGAACTGTTCTATCAGGAAAAGAGCTGCGTCTTCCGGTTTGATGATGTCTCCACAGGTAAAGATATCGACGGCGGCGTAGGAATACTCGGGCCAGGTATGGACGGAGAGATGTGATTCGGCGATGACCACCATTCCGCTTATCCCGAATGGATTGAATTCATGGAATGATACATCGATAATAGTTGCTTTTGCCACCTTTGCTGCCGTGACCAAAGCGCCTTTGACCTTGTTAAGGTCCTTCAGAATCTCAGGATTACAGTCCCTCAACTCTACCAATAGATGGGTACCTAAAGCATACAATTTCTTACCCCCCCTCAGTGAAGAATTGAAAGAAGCATTCGCTCCCCAAGCTTTAAATATTAAAGCAATGGCGTTATTTTTGTCAATATTTTCTCCCTTTCCCTACCCGTCAGATCAACGGGATGGATGTTGACACATGCCCTCCAGGTCACTAAACTTTATGGGGTAAAGGCAAACAGAGGGTCGATCAGGTCTTTTGCCGGTCTGTCTGCCATTGTGTTATGATGTTTTTATCTTTTTTATGTCTATAAACTCTGGAGGTGTTTGATGCGCAAGATATTTTGTGTGATGTTATTGGCGGTGCTTGTTTTCGCTTCACAGGCCTGTGCCGTATCTGAAAAGGGGCATGATAAGAAGGCGCACGATTGTGCTAAATGCCATATTCTCAAGAACGATGAAGCTGCTTCTATTTTGAAGGACATGATCCCCGACGCGAATATACTGGGTGTTACTCAAGGGCCGGTGAAAGGCCTTTGGGAAGTCATGATTCAGGCGGACGGCCGCAAGGGGATCGTCTATATCGACTATTCCAAGAAAAACTTTTTCAGCGGAGCGATCATCGATTTAAAAGAAAAGAAAAACCTTACCCAGGAAAGCTATGATCAACTTAACAGGGTAGATGTCTCGAAGATACCGCTCGGAGATGCCCTGGTGCTTGGAGACAAGAACGCGAAATATAAGGTTGTAGTTTTCAGCGATCCGGATTGCCCTTACTGCGGAAAACTCCACACCGAGATTAAAAAGGTTGTCGAAAAAAGAAAAGATATCGCTTTTTTCATCAAGCTCTTCCCGCTGTCCATGCACAAAGACGCAGGCTGGAAGGCCAAGAGCATAGTCTGTAATAAGTCCATGCAGCTCCTTGAAGACAACTTCGATGGTAAGCAGATACCGAAGGCTGAGTGCGACACAAAGGCAATTGAAGATAATACAAAACTCGCCGGAGAACTCGGTATCACCGGCACACCAGCCCTGGTACTTCCCGACGGCCGGGTGTTATCCGGTTACCGCGAAGCCGACGCTCTTATCGACATGATCACGAAGTAACGATGCCTTATACGGGGCGGGGTTATCCCCGCCTCCTTCTTTACATTCCCCAAATATTAGGCAAGTAATGATACAATAGTGCGATGGAAGTCCTCTATCTGGGTGATCTTGCCAAACTCGCGCTGGCGACCCTCACGGGTGCGGCGATCGGTTTTGAGAGGGAATCGCACGGTCAGGCAGCCGGCTTGCGGACGAATATACTCGTCTGCATAGGCGCCTGCCTCATGATGCTCTTGTCGCTCCACATGGAAACAATATTCCATTCCGTGGGCGTCACGGATTCGGTGGTCCGCCTCGATCCCGGCAGGATCGCCTCCTACGCCATCGCGAGTATGGGCTTTCTCGGCGCTGGAGCAATCATTAAAGGCAAAGGGTCGATCAAGGGCCTTACGACGGCGGCAGGTCTATGGCTCATAACGGGCGTAGGTCTCTCAATAGGCGCCGGCTATATCGTCCCGGCACTATTTACCACCTTTTTCAGTCTGATCTATCTTTATGGCCTCCGCAGGATAAAGGTCATGCTCCCGCGCGTCGAACATATCACTCTTACGATCATTTACGGCGGCGGCTGCAACCCTATCGCCAGGATCAGGAAGATCCTTGCCAGCTATGCCCACATTACAGTCCATTTTGTTAACTATGTAAATAACGTAAAAAAGGGGACCATAACATATCGCATCCGGATCTCCCACAGGGAGCCCGTGCAATTCGAGGATATAATAGAAAAACTTCAGAACGTCGAGTGCATTGATGAGATAAGATGGGAAGAGAGCGACATCCCTTAGGATTTTTTCGGCCGTGCTGCATCGTCTGACCTTCCCATCCCTGTATATTTCGCTTGTCATTAATTTGCAATGGTTCCCGATATTTTGTTAAATTAGCAGGTAACGAAACTAATAATTCATTTGGAGGTACACACAAGATGAAAAGATTGGTCCTTATCCTTGCTGTCCTGTTAATGATCGCCTCACTAATTGGATGCGCTCAGAAGAAAGTTGCAGCGCCGCCCGAGCAGCCAGCCGCCAAGCCTTCGGAGACCATGCAAAAGCCCGAGTCCGTCACCGAAAAAGAGAAGCCTTCTGTTAAGCAGGATGCAATGA
>JBGOVD010000122.1:0-6407 GCA_041477935.1 Dissulfurispiraceae bacterium
CGGCGGTTGCACATCTGAACGCAAAGTCCGCAGAGCATGCAATCCTTCTTTTCCTTTGCGTAGGGGGTATCGGTAACGCCCAGTTTTTCGCAAAGTTCCTTGATCTGTTTATTCTCACTGCAGCGCGCCAGCAGGAGTTCAGCCACAACTTGCCGACTCTCTTTTACTAATTGGGTATCAGTATAGACTTTGATGCCGGGCGATACGGGATATCCGCAGCTGGTAACCAGCCTGCGCCGACCCATGGCCTCCACTTCGACCATGCAAAGCCGACAGGAGCCTTCAGGCTCAAGCGGGTTGCGATGGCACAGGGTCGGGATCCAGATACCCAAATTTCGGGCGGCATGCAAAACAGTTTGTCCCGGCTCGATCTTGACTTCTTGGTCGTTGATAAAAAAAGTGTTGGATGCCTCGTTCATAATGTCTCCTTAAACCTCAACGTGTTCAGGCGCTTTTTCAATGACAACGGCATTGAACTTGCAGCTTTCGCGACAAGCACCGCACTTCACGCATTTATCCTGATCGAGCACGTGGACTTTCTTCTTTTCGCCAGTTATGGCAGTCACTGGGCAGTTTTTGGCGCATGCCCCGCACCCTGTGCAGGCGTCTTCATTGATACGGTAGACTATTAAGGCTTTGCAAACTCCGGCAGGGCATCTCTTTTCCCTGATGTGGGCCTCGTACTCGTCCCGGAAATAACGGATGGTGGAAAGAGTCGGATTAGGCGCTGTCTGGCCCAGTCCACAGAGAGAGGAAGCGGCAATGGCTTTGCCCATGCGTTCAAGGGTTTCGATATCCCCCTCCTGCCCATCTCCTGCGCAAATGCGCTCCAATATATCACTCATGCGCTTTGTACCCTCCCGACAGGGTATACACTTACCGCATGATTCTTCGCATACGAACTTCAGGAAGTAACGGGCAACGTCAACCATACAGGTCTCGTTGTCCAACACTATCATACCGCCGGAACCCATAATAGATCCTGCCTGCATAAGTCCTTCATAGGTCAGAGGCAGGTCCAGCATAGACTCTGGTATGCAGCCGCCTGACGGGCCGCCGGTCTGCACTGCCTTGAACTTCTTGCCCCCCTGGATGCCGCCTCCAATGCCGAAGACTACTTCACGGATGGTCGTTCCCATGGGCACTTCCACGAGGCCGGTGTAGTTGACCTTTCCCACAAGGCTGAATACCTTGGTGCCGCCATTCTTCTCGACGCCGATGCTCCTGAACCATTCAGCGCCGTTCTCGATGATCGGAGGCACGCATGCAAGGGTTTCTACGTTATTAATATTTGTTGGTTTGCCGAAGAGACCTTTCTGGGCGGGGAAAGGCGGCCTTTGTCGAGGTAGGCCCGGGTTTCCCTCAATAGAAGCCATAAGCGCGGTCTCTTCGCCGCATACAAAGGCCCCGGCGCCTTTGTTGAGCGTTACGTCGAAATCGAATCCAGTGCCCAGGATGTTCTTACCCAAAAGACCGTAGGCACGTGCCTGCTGTACGGCAAGCGTCAGATTTTCTACTGCCAGCGGGTACTCGGCGCGCACATAAAGGTATCCGGCAATCGGTCCTTGACCGCCCGCGATTGACCAGGCCGCGATAAGCAAGCCCTCAAGTACGGAATGCGGATCGCCTTCCATTATGGACCGATCCATAAAGGCGCCGGGGTCACCCTCGTCGCCATTACAGATCACGTATTTGGGGAAATCCTCAGTCTTCCTTGACAATTCCCACTTCTGACCGGTAGGAAAACCGGCACCGCCTCGGCCCCGCAGTTGCGAGTCTTTGAGCAAGGCGATGACTTCTTCAGGCTTCATTGTAACTGCCTTGGCAAAGGAAGCATAACCGTTGCGAACAAGGTAATCCTCAATATTTTTTGGGTCAATGATTCCATTGTTGCGTAATGCCACCCGCCGTTGTTTAGCATAAAAGGGGATATCCTTAAAATGGGCAATGACTTCTTTAGTCTGTATATCTTTATAGAGCAGCCGTTTTACGGGTTCTCCACCTGTTTTCAGGGTCTGTATTATCTCATCAACGTCTTTATCCAACTGCTTGCGTCCCACACCCTGATAAAGAATGCCCTCGGGCTCAACCACGGTGATAGGGCCGCGCTCACAGAAACCATGACAACCGGTGGTCTTGACTTCAGCAGACCCTTCCATCCCGGCCCGGGCCAAGCCTGTTTTCAGGGCGCCGGCTACTTTCAGCGCCCCATTGGAGAGACACCCGGACCCGCAGCAAACGGTGACCAGTGTCTGTTTTTTGCCTCTCGCCTGAATAAGTCGGGCGCGAAGAGATTCAAGCTCATTAATGTTTTTCAATATTTCCATGGATACATTCACCTCATGCATGATCTTTCAGGATCTTCGGCAGCTCCGAGATCTTCACGTAGCCGAAGACCTCTCCGTTCACGCGCATCGCAGGTGCGAGAGCGCAGCAGCCGATACAATTGACGGTACGAAGCGTAAAACGTTCATCCTCGGTGGTATGCCCGGGCGCAACCTGCAGCGACTCGCTCAGTCTATCAATAAGCCGTTTTGACCCTTTGACATGGCACGCCGTTCCCGAACAGACCTCGATGATGTGCCTCCCGACAGGAATTAAGCTGAATGCATTATAAAAAGTCGCGACGGAAAGGATGTGCGACTCCGGAATTCCCAGCCGATGGGAGAGATTGCCGATAATAGGGAGCGGCAGGTATTTCAACTTATGGTTTATGTCCTGAAGAATGGAGATAAGCGCTGTCGGGGCGTCCTGATAAGACTCGACAGTCTCGTTGAGGACTTGTTGCCACTCATCGCTGAGCGGAGGAGGAGGAACATGATCCGGGATCTGTATGACATTTCTGACCGGACAGCTTCGGGTGCAATCGCCGCAGCCCGTGCACTTTGACCTGTCTATAGAGCGGGCCTTCTGTCTCAATATGACCTTAAAGTCACCTGCCTCGCCATCGATCCGTACGACCTCGGAGCAGGAGTGGATGTCAATATTCATATGTCGTCCGACATCGACCATCTTTGGCGAGATCATGCACATCGCGCAGTCGCCGGTGGGGAAGGTCTTGTCGAGCATCGACATGATGCCGCCGATGGAAGAGTCCTTTTGGACCATGTGTACCTTGAACCCGCTGTCTGCGAGATCCAGGGATGTCTGCATGCCGCCGATGCCGCCGCCGACTACGAGAACCGAACCTTTTTTAGTTGTGGGAGCCTTATCGTTCATATCAGTTTCAACTCCTTCAGAAGTCCTGTTGCTTCTATGAAATGCCTGTCGATCTGGAGCTCTGAAGCGCCGATTCCCATCGAGACTCCGACCAACTCGGTTATGAAATAGACAGGCAGTCTTTCACTTATGCCGTATTGGGCACCGGCTTTTTCCTGGAAGGCATCCATATTCATCTGGCACATCGGGCAGGTGGTCACAAGGCAGTTGGCCCCGCGCGCAACTGCATCTTTCATTATATTCGCTATGAATTTGAGCGAGACACCGGCGTCGTTATAAACGGCCGAGGCGCCGCAGCAATCGGTCTTGTATCCCCAGTCAATCGCTTCTATGCCGAGGGCTTCACAGACGATCTCCATGCCCTGAGGGTTTTCAACGTTGTCTGGAAGATTAACGTTAATAGGGTAGCGAGTCTGGAGGCAACCATAGTAGCAGGCCGGTTTCAGGCCGGTAAGTTTTATTGATGCCTTTGCAGCAACATCTCCCGATTTCGCCTTATCCACCAGCAGGTCTAAAATACTCATGATCCTTATCTTACCCTCGACCTTTTTCGACAGGTCGGCATTGATCTTGTCCCTGAGATCCTTGTCGCCTTCGAGGGTCTTTTGTGCAATCAGAGTGCGACTGTAGCATGAGGCGCACGGTATCATCATTTCTGCGAAGCCGCTAGCATCGGCGATGCCCAGATTACGAGCCGGCATGGCGATGGAGAGAAAATCGTTAGTCTTTGCCGCAGAGGTGGCGCCGCAGCAGTTCCAGTCGTCGATCTCCTTCAGATCGATCCCCATCTTCCCAAGCACCTCCCTGCACTGGACATCGTACAGGGCAGAAGATGAGTGAAGCGAACATCCCGGATAATAGGCTATTTCCATGTTTATCACCTCTTGTAACTCCTGCCTTCCCCCCCCTTCTTAATATATGAGGGGGAAGGGGAGCCATTTTCTATTTTCTTTAGCCTTTTTGAATATTTTTTTTATTTCAGCCATGCCCTTGACCCTTTCCATTCCCATGTGCAATCTCTTGATCTTCATCATTGACTTACTTAGCTGCATCAGGTTTTTTATCTCATCGACGATCGCGGATATCCCGCCGCCCTTGGTGAGTTCGTTCTTTGCGGTTTTCATCTGGTAGATGCCCATGAACTCCATCTCGTTTACCCTGCCGAAGTGGGAGGTTGAGGTTATGAAGGCATTGTGAAAGTCAGCTATCCTGGGGATAAGCGGTTCGGCATGGGTTTCCTTGATCATCTGCTTTAGGACTTCGGTGATTCTGGCTGTGTGAATATTGTTGGGGCAGCGGGTGCCGCAGGTATAACACGCTACGCACTGCCATACCAGTCGGTTGTTAAGTGCCTCTTCCCTGTCGCCCAGAAGGACCATCCTGATCAAACGGTCAGGTGTGACCCCTGTTGCCTCCCCGACCGGACATCCGGCAGCACACCTCCGGCATTGGTAACAGGCATTCAGATTTTGTCCCGACCGTTCCGCTACCTCCTGCGCCAGCGAACCGGCAACTTCCATATCAAGATTCAGCATCTGCGATGACATAATTTATCTCCTCGCGTGGTTCAATTTCATTTCCATCAGTGTGTCCGCCTCAAATGGACGGAGAAATGACGAATGGTGAATTCAACTGCCTTGGTAACTATAGGGAGTGATGAATGCCACGACTTCAGACAGGAAGAATGGAATGAAATCAGTTTGGATGAGTCATGTGAAAATAATCGCAGGCTTTTCGCCATCCCAACCTTTTAACCTTTGATCCCGCCATCTATTAGACGAGATGTTCCCGCGTTAATAGTGAACTGCAATCCGTTGGTTGCGACTTGAGTTATTGTTTGCTTAAGGGCACAGTCCTGACAGATTCCAAAGTGATGGACATGTACTTGGATTATTCTAATCCACAGTTTCGAATTTGTGCAAGGGAAAACATACCGCGTTTGCGGTTTTTCCGCTATCTACACCGGACTGGCCCAGGTAGTGAACGAGGTATACGGCAAGGTTGTCTGGCTGCTGGGTCCCGTCAAAAAATAGATAAGTCGGAAGGATGTTACCTTGTTTTGTGTCCATTCCATTGCTACACTGGAAGCAACCCCGTGCAACCCGGAATCTGGAGGCATGAATCATGAATACTATGTGTATCCGCGTTCAGAAGGAATTCTGCGAAGAATGCTCTCTCGCCCTCAGGCGTTTTATCGGAGGGCTGGAAGGCGTTGAATCTATTGAGTCTTCTGAGGGACAAATATCGATAGAGTATGACGACAAGATGGTCGACGGCGGACAGCTTTTTTCCGCAGTCTGCGAAAATGTCGAAAAACTGGGTTATAAATTACTTGCGTAAGGAGAGGAATATGATGGTATTGATCAGAATCGCGATGATTTCCCTTTCGCTGTTAATCCTCGCTGCATGCGCCGCCGCACCGGTAAAGGAAAGCGGGACGACAGAGATCAAACCTGCAGGCATACATGAGGAGTGTGCGTCAGTTAATCGCGGGCAGTGGATTGTCTATGCATTCGACGCATCGGCGCCCGTCGATTTTAATATCCATTATCACGCAGGACAGAAGATATTCTATCCGGTGGAGAAGCGCGGGGTCACCTCCGACAGCGGAAAATACGAGCCGGTGACTGAAGACATCTATTGCCTGATGTGGACAAACCCGCTCAAAGCACCGGCGAGTTTGAATTACTGGTATGAGATCCACAGCGAGGTCAAGCCGATAATGCCGCCGCCTTCAACGAGGCCGGGTAACGTATATTAGACAATATCGTCCGGCTCTAGAACGGCGCGATGACGCCGCCCCCGAGGACAATATCACCGTCATAAAAGACGGCGCTCTGTCCGGGCGAGGGCGCCCACTGCGGCTCATCATAATCGACCCTTACCGTAACGTCATCAGGTATTTGCAGTGAAGCCGGTTCGTCCTTCATGGTGGAGCGCACTTTGACAGTTGCCCTAAAATGGCGGCTTTCAGGCGTTATGAGCCAGTTGACGTCCTGTGCAGTAAACGCTTTCCTTTGCGCCATCTCCTGCGGCCCCGTATAAACGGCATTTGCCGAAGGGTCTATTTTCACGACGTACACCGGTTTTCCCATAGCCGGCAGGCGCTTTCTCTGGCCGATAGTATAGAGGTGAATACCGCCGTGGTTCCCAATCTGTTTTCCTGTCTCAATATCGATGACAGGTCC
>JBGOVD010000018.1:0-13038 GCA_041477935.1 Dissulfurispiraceae bacterium
AATAATGATAATATTATCGTACATGGGTCTTCGCATTAAATTCTAAATCCTAACGGGGTTAAGCGATGAAAATAAGGAGCCTGGCGCCGGCAGCATGTGTTGTCGTGTGTGTTGCAGTATGCGTTCTCGCAAGCAGCGCATCATGGGGAGACAACGGCCCCCAGTCCGACGGCAATAATCTCCTCGCAGTCAGCAGCACAACTGAAAAAGAACTCCTCATGTATTTCGAGGAAAAAGATCTGGTCACAGCCACGAAGCGTTCAACCCCCCTGCGCAAAGCACCCGCCATAGCGACAATTATTACCGCTGAAGAAATCAGGAATATGGGCGCGCGCAATCTGCTGGACGTGCTCAAAATGGTACCTGGCCTTGGTGTCTCGATAAACGAATTCGGCGCTGCCATGGTGGAGGTGCGCGGGATCAGGACATCACTCAGCGAAAAGATTCTGGTCATGATCGACGGACATTCACTGAACAAGAATATTACAGGCAGCGCTTTTTATACGAATTCCGAGATGCTCCCCATCGAAAATATCAAACAGGTGGAAGTGGTACGCGGACCCGGCTCTGCGCTGTATGGCTCCGGTGCCTTTGTGGCAACCATCAATATTATTACCCGTGATGCGGATGAGATCGACGGGCTGGAGGTAAAGGCCGGCGGCGGCAGCTTTGATACGTACAAGGGGAACATTGTCGGCGGCAAGGCCTTCGGCGACAAGCTCACGGTTTCGGGGAGTCTGGACCATTTCAAAACCAATGGCCCGAAGTTGAGAGTCGAAGCTGATGCCCTGACCGGAACACCTTTTTCCATAGCCCCCGGTTCGCCTGACCTGAGTTTCAGACAGACCGATGCCTTCCTGAAAATCGGGTATGGCGACGTATCCATTCGTGGGGGGTATCGAACAATTCATAAGGGGTCTTTTATCGGCCTGGCATCTGCACTTACCGATAACAGCACCCAAGATACCGCCAATTATTGGGGCGAACTTGCCTATGGGCTGAGACTTGCCGACAACCTCAGTTCCAACCTGAAAATATATTATGACCATTGGGAACAACACCCTTATGTCAAGATTTTCCCGAATGGCTTTCTGGGCACATTCCCCGACGGAATGATCGGCAAGCCGCAAGTGAAAGACCGTGCCATCGGCGCTGAACAGCAGTTCGATTGGGAAATTTTCAAGGGCAATCGCCTGATCGCCGGCGCGTCCTATGAGGTGTTGCGGCAGTACGACGTCAGACTGTTCGGCAACTACGACCCGTTAACCGGAGCCTTTATCGGTCCTGTACAGGAAATAGCAAACTGGAACAAAAACGCGACTCGGAAAACCTGGGCAATGTACACCCAGGACGAATGGCAGGTACTGGAGAGAGTGAATCTCACGATTGGGGCACGCTATGATCACTATAGCGACTTCGGCGGCACAGTCAATCCTCGTGCTGGATTGGTCTGGAATTTCATAGATAATGCGGACCTGAAGCTCCTCTACGGCCAGGCCTTCAGGGCACCCAATTTTGTCGAACTCTACAATGCAAACAATCCATCACAGCTCGGCAACCCAAGCCTTCTGCCGGAGAAGATCAAAACTTATGAGGCAGGCTTGGCATACCGTTTTGCCCAGTGGTTAGCCGTTGATCTGAACTATTTTTACAGCAAGATAGACAATCTGATCATTCTGGACTCCTCAACCGCACCCTCCAACTATGTCAACGCCGGGAAGGTCGCGACGCAGGGAGTTGAGATGGGGTTGCATGGCGCGGCTTATGAAAACAAAATCTACTGGAAGCTGGCTTATGCCTATCAGAACCCTCGGGATGACATAACCGGTAAAAGGCTCCCCGATGTGCCCTCCCAGCGCGCCACAGGCAGCATCAACTATGCCATGAATCGCTACATGAACCTGCATACGAACGTGCTCTGGACCGGGCCACGCCCGCGCGCTCAGGGTGATACAAGGGCCGAGATGCCTTCATATACTACAGTCGATGTGGCCGCAACGGTCAAGAATTTTTGGAAAAGACTCGAAGTTCAGGCTGCAATACATAACCTTTTCAACAAAAAGTTCTTCGATCCCGACACGTCCGGGACAGCGAATAAAGTGCCCGGCGATTTCCCGAGGGAAGGAAGGTCCATGCTCCTTTCTGCAACGTACAAATTCTAACACTGAGATCTTGGAGGACTTTATCATGAACAGAAAAGTCTTCAGGACCTGCAGAGCAGCACTCCTGATGTTGCTGCTACTATGTTCGTTGCCGTTCCTTGCCCGACCCTCCCTGGCAGCTGATGCCTTCATCGTAGGTGATATCCAGTACAAGCCAGTGGCTGATGTAGTTTCTGAAATAAAGTCGGCCCTGAAAATACGGGTTAATGTATACGCGACTTCGGATGTCAGGGGAAAGCTCGACTCGGTCGTGAATAAAGAGGGTGCACGGCTGGTTGTTGCGTTGGGAAAAGATGCCGTCGATGAAGCCGTCAAGCTTCCCCCGACGGTAACGGTTATCTACGGACTCGTGATCGCTCCGCCCAGGACTGCTCGCCCTAATATCACGGGGGTGTATATGTCGACGCCGGTCGTCGAGTATATCAATGCCGTACGAAAATATCTTCCGTCGATCAAAAAAATATCGGTAGTGGGAAGCCAGGACCTGCTGAAAATCCTGGATGGTTACCGCCGCAGCCAGGTCGAAGTTTATAGAGTTAGCAGTTCGTCGGAACTGGTCAATACCGTAGATCGTCTCGATGATTCCGACGCTGTGCTTCTGCTGCCGGATGCCGCACTGCTGACTGCAACCGTAATGGACAAGGTGTACCTGTTTTCGTACAGAAAAAATATCCCTCTCCTGGGCATATCGGAAGGGAATGTCAAGCATGGCGCGCTCTTTGCGATCGTGTTCGATCCGGAGAGTGTCGGGCGGCAGATCGGCGAAAAAGCATCCACTGCCCTCAGCAACGGAGACGCCGGACAGCTTCAGCCCTCTCCGCCTGCCAAATTCAACCTTTGCCTTAACACCAATACTGCCCGCAAGATGGGCATAACATTTCCGGAAGAGATGGTGCGTAAGGCTCATAAGGTTTACCCATAGGACAGATAAATGCTACCTGGAAAATCAAGCGGAAATAACATATTATCTACCCTTCGAAACCACATCCCCGACAAATGGATAAAACGGTTTGACCCGTTAACATTCAGGGGCAAGGCCGTCCTGTTAATGGTGCCTGCCATCGTCATAATATCCCTTGTATACACGATCGAAGCTATCTATACGGAAAGAGATATCCTCAGAAAAGAGCTATACAAGCAAGGAGAGACAATTGCCATCATAGCTGCGGGCAATGCTGAACTCCCCCTGCTGTCGGAAAACCTGGAACAGCTCAGGCGGTCGGCCCAATCCGTGATACGGATCAAGGACGTTTCCTTCGTCTCGTTCTACAACAAGAGTTTCGACGCTCTCCTCAACGAAGGCAAACAGCCGCCGCTGATCAGGCCGGTCAATGCGAGTCAGGACCCGACGATCAGTTTTGCTGAACTGGCTGATTTCATCGAATTCATGGTGCCGGTATTCACGCTGAGGGCAAAAGAGGAACTCGACTTATTCCAGGACAGGGACCAATCTCCGCCTGTCAGAGAGCATATCGGGTGGGTGCGCATCGGCATTTCCAAAGAAGTAATGGGCAAGTCCGAACGACAGATTATCATGCGCGGCGGCATACTGGCCATCCTGTTTACAGTGGCAGGCGTTTTTCTCGTATATATATTCATATCTCTTGCGACAAAACCTTTGCAGGCACTTTCCTCAGCTGTGAAAGATATCGGAGAAGGAGAATACCCCGAAGTGAGCGTGAGTTCGCCCGGCAGTGAAATCGGCATACTCTCCATCGAATTCAACAGGATGAGCCGGGCGATAAGGGAGAGGGAGGAACAGATTATCGCATCCGAAAAAAAGATAAAGGACCTGTTCGAGCATGTGGAACATGCCATCTTCAGGCTGAACGAAACCGGAGCGCTGGTAGTTACGAATGGCAAGTTCGACGCTTTATGCGGAGAAATAAAGCATTTCGGGTCCCTTTTCCGGAACGTCAACGGTACGCTGCTCCTGGAGCGAGCAGCCTCCGGTGCTATTCGGGATGTCGAGGAAACAATCATCGGAAAAGATGGAGCCGATCTTATCGTGAGCATGTCTATATACCCGGACATCGATGAGCGAAATATTGTTGCCGGATTCGACGGCTTTTTTGTCGACATCACCGAAAAAAAGAGGCTTGAGGAACGGCTCATGCAGGCCCAGAAAATGGAGACAGTCGGACTCCTCGCGGGTGGGGTTGCCCACGACTTCAACAACCTGCTGACGCCCATACTCGGCTATGCCGATATTCTTCTAATGAAACATTCGCCGGATGACCCACATTATCATGCGTTGCATCAGATCAGGCAGGCCGCCAGCAGGGCGAAAGACCTCACCCACAGGCTGCTGACCTTCAGCCGCAAACAGATGATTGAATTAAGGACAGTCGACCTGGGCGATTTAATCCTGCAGTTCGAGACCATGCTGCGCCGTACACTCCGTGAGAATATCGGCATCGAGATCAGGATCTCTCCTTCTCTCAGCCTGGTGCGCGCCGATGCAGGCCAGATTGAACAGGTTTTGCTCAACTTGTCGATCAACGCCCAGGATGCTATGCCTGAAGGAGGAATGCTGACTATCGAAGCAACAGATATAGACATCGACGAATTGTATACATCGCGACATCCCGAGATAGTGCCCGGGCCGTATGTGATGCTTTCTGTGAGCGATACCGGCATAGGAGTAACCGCTGATATACTGCAGCATATTTTCGATCCGTTTTTTACTACCAAGGAACTGGGCAAAGGCACAGGACTTGGGCTCTCGTCCGCATACGGCATCGTCAAGCAGCATGGCGGTTCAATCACGGTCTATTCCGAAAAAGATTGCGGGAGCATATTCAAGGTATTTCTCCCCAGGCTGGTCGAGGTCGGAGCGACAATGAAACCCCGTCCGTCATCGCATGAGCTCGTGATGCGGGGCGTCGAGACGATACTCCTGGTAGAAGACAATGAAATGGTCCGCACTCTCGCTTGCGATATGCTGAACGGCTTGGGGTATCACATGCTTGTTGCAGAAAATCCGGACCGCGGCATCAAGATAATGAAAGCGCACCGGGGCGCCATCAACTTGCTTCTGACTGACGTTATCATGCCGCAGATGAACGGTATGGACCTGTTCAAAAGGCTTTGTCACATGAGACCGGACCTTAAGGTCCTCTTTATGTCAGGGTACACAAGCAATGTGATCGGACACCACGGAGTACTTGACAAAGGCCTGAACTTTATCCAGAAACCGTTCTCCATTCAAACCCTCGCCGAAAAAGTGCGCAACGTCCTCGATTCACAACCGGATGGCTTCTAGTTTCAGAAAGCTACATTGAACGGGGCCGGGACAAATGTAATGACAAAAATAATAAGGGAGATAATACCTGTTATCCGCCTCCTGCTGTCGAGCGGCTCTTCCCAATACAGGACGGGCGGATGCTTGATCCCGAGTATCAGCATCAGACCGGCCCAAACCGCCCATCCGGGCCAGAAAAAGATTGCCATGACACCCAGCGCCACAATCAGTACGATCGATAAATTCTTGTGCCTATCACCCAGAAACGCATATGAGATATGCCCTCCGTCGAGCTGACCGACAGGGATGAGATTGAGAGAGGTTATAAATAGACCTATCCAGCCGGCAAAGGCAATTGGATGAAGCAGGATGTCTGCGTTATCCGGAGTGATACCAATGATTATTCCGGAAAGAAGCTTGAACAAAAGAGAATCTCCGAGGGTCAACATGCTTTCTGAACCCGTAATCGGTATAACCTTTGACAAGTAGAGTCCAGCTACGCATGCTATCACCGAGACAACAAATCCCGAGATGGGACCCGATGCGCCTATATCTATAAGCGCCTTTCTGGTAACTATCGGGGATTTCATCTTGATAAATGCGCCCAATGTCCCGAACGCCACCGGCGCAGGGATAAAATACGGCAATGTGGCCTTGGTACCATGCCTGTTAGAGGCTGTGTAATGCGACAGCTCATGAACAAGGAGGATAATCATCAAGGTCCCGGCAAAAGGGAATCCCTCTAAAATCCGTTGGGGTTCCTTAAGCAGATCGATGCCGGCCCAGGAGGCCCCTGCCGCGAGCGTTGATATAGAAGTTGCGATGAAGAGGATAAGATGAAGAAACGGAAACCTTTTCATTCTATGTTATATCAGCCTGCCTTTTAAATCGTAATCATACGCATCGATAATTTCTACGTCGACAAATTCACCAACTTTTAACTCCACCTCGCCCCCTCTTAAATTAAGAGGGGAATGGGGGGAGTTATCTATTATCACCACTCCGTCTATCTCCGGCGCATGAGAACAAAGTCTTGCGATTATGACATCACCATCGATTTCATCTACGATTGCTCTCTGCCTTTTCCCGACCAGGTCCTTATTCTTCTCGAGCGAAATGGCAGCCTGGCGGCTCATAATCTCATCAAGCCGCCGCTTCTTCACCTTTTCAGGCACCTGCTCTTTTAATTTTGATGAGGGAGTGCCCTCTTCTTTTGAAAAAGGAAAGACGCCGAGCCTGTCGAATCTCATCTCTTCGATAAAATCGACGAGGCCCCTGAAGTCCTCCTCGGTTTCGGAAGGGAAACCTGCGATAAATGTCGTCCTCAAAGTCACTCCGGGTATTTTGCGTCTGATTGTCCTGATTAGCTTAGTGTATTCCTTGCGAGTACCGCGCCTGCCCATGAGCCTGAGCACACGGTCTTCAGAATGCTGCAGCGGTATATCGAGGTATTTGCAGATCTTTTCTTCGCCCGCGATGAAGTCGAGAAGTTCATCGGTCATTTCCGTCGGGTATAAGTATAAAAGCCGTATCCAGAAGTCACCTTCAATCGCCGCCAGGTCCGTGAGCAGTTCGAGGAGGCCGTAATCTTTCCACTCTCTGCCGTAGTTGAGGATATCCTGAGCGACGAGGATCAATTCCTTCACGCCTCCGCTTATATGCGCCTGCGCCTCCTCCAGTATCGATTCATGGGAGGTACTCCTGAATTTCCCCCTGATTGACGGGATGACGCAGAATGTGCATTTCTTGTCGCATCCCTCGGCAATTTTAAGATAGGCGAAAGACTGTATAGGAGCGACATGTCGTGCCTTTGCAATCTTTATAGGCGTACCATGCGGCGTCCCTGCTGCCGGCATTTGTCGGGCGAGGCGGCCCCTCGCCCCTACAGATTTATTCATCTTCTTACAGTATTCGATTATCTCTTTTTCCTGGCCCACTCCCCAGAGAGCGTCTATCTCCGGGATTTCTTTCAGGAGATCATCGCGGTATCTTTGCGCCAGACAGCCAAAGACCAAAAGCTGTCTCGATTGCTTGCTGCCTCTTCTCTTGTACCGGACGAGCTTGAGTATTTCCTCAATCGACTCTTCCTTGGCATCCTTAATAAAACCGCAGGTATTTATGAGGATTATATCGGAGTCCTGAACGTCGTCGACCGGAGTAAAGCCCTCAGCCATAAAGGCCTCCAGCAGGTGCCTGGAGTCAACCATATTTTTGGGGCAACCTAAAGTAGTTAGATATACAGAGCTCATTTATTATTTCCCAACTTTCTTTGCCTGACGACAGAATGATAGATCACTATATATCCTACTATACCGCTGACGAGGCCGAGAAAAACGGTCCCCAAGATAAATGGCGGCAATATCGGCTCAAGGTCCCTGATCAAATCCATTATCCCTGCGTTATGCCAGTCGATTTCAGGCAGGATATGTTCCATGCCGAGGATCCGCCCCCCAAGCCATGTGGCAAAGGTATAAATGGGGACGATCGTCCATGGATTAGTAACATATACTCCAACCAGCGTAACAAATTTATTCAGTTTGAATATCCAGGCGACGAGTATACCGAGAACAGTATGCAGTCCGAGAATCGGAGACATACCTATGAAAACGCCTAACGCGAACGAGAAGGCGATCTTGCGGGGCGAATCTTTTACCCCGATAACTTGCCGTATTTTATCCCGGAGGGCCAAAGTGCTGGTATCCTTCCGATTTCAGCGGCGTTTTCCCGCCTGCACTGTCGATAACATTCCTCTCTTCCAGCGTAATTTCACCAATACAGGAGATCTTTATATCATGGCAACTATTGTATTCGTCCAACTGGAAACCGCGGGATGTGAAAAGAAGCTCGTAATCCTCACCGCCGGAGACCGCGTAATTGAAAGCATCCAGTCCGAGCAATGCCGATGCCACTTTGATCTCAGTGGACAGTGGTATCATATCCCGGTAGACGACGGCGCCGGTGCCGCTCTCGTCGCAGATCCTGCAGAGGTCTATGAAGAGTCCGTCGCTCACGTCCAGCATTGACGAGGCGTAAGGTACGATATCGCGGGAATCCCTCGCAACAGGCATGAGATGGCGCCTGAGCAGAGGCTCTGCGATATTCCATTTCATCCTGACGATTTCGTCTCCCTTTTTCATCTCAAGATCGCCGGTTCCTTCAGTCTCCCGGTCTTCTTTTGCCGTCTCTTCGCAGCGCCTCACCCCTACTGATTTTTTTATCATTTCCTTTGCTTCTTTGTTCAGTCTTCTCAGTATCTCCAGCCCGCAGGCTGAATCCCCGGTCGATGAGGTAACATAGATCTTATCCCCGGGAGAGGCACCTGCCCTGGTGATTATCTTGTCGCCATCGCCGATCACGGTCGCAGAAAGAACTGTATCGCTCCTTGCCGAACAGAGGTCGCCGCCCAGAAGCTGCACCCCGTAAAGAGACAGCGCATGTTCTATGCCGTCGTAGACCTGCCTGAAGAAATCATCGTCCGCATCCCGCGTGAATGCGAGATCGAGGAAGAGGTACCTGGCAACCCCGCCCATGGCCATAATATCGCTTACGTTGACCGAAACGAGTTTGAATCCCAAATGGAAGGGCGAGGTATAGTCCAGATCGAAATGGACCCCCTCATTCATCATATCGGTGGTGACTATAATTTTTTTGTGATGAGGGGCGATCACTGCGGCGTCATCGCCGATGCCGACGATGACGTCCTTTTCTTCCGGATCGAGTCTAAACCTTTCTCTTACTTCTTTGAGAAGCTTTAACTCTCCTGTTTGAAAGAGTCGCATTCCTGGTAGCTGCTTTCTTTATTTTTGAAGGGCCTTTGCTGTTCCCGGATTGAGCGCGGGCCGTTTTCTTCGGTATTGAACCGGATGGCGCAGCCTTCTCCGGTTCCACTAAAGTCGTCTTGAGCACCGCTTCAACTGTCTCTACGATCACGAAATTCATGCCTTCCTTCACATATTTCGGAAGGTCGTCAACGTCCTTCTTGTTCCTCTTGGGTACGACTATCGTATTTATCCCCATCCTCTTGGCGGCGAGGGCCTTTTCCTTAAGGCCGCCGATCGGCAGGACCCTGCCCCTGAGGGTAATCTCTCCCGTCATGGCAACATCCCGTCTCACCGCCCTGCCGGTGAATGCAGAGGCGATGGCCGTTGCCATGGTGATTCCGGCTGAAGGCCCGTCTTTGGGAATTGCCCCCGCCGGCACATGGATATGCAGGTCATTCTGAGAAAATGCATCAGCATCAATACCCAGTTCCTTTCCCTTTGACCTGACATAGCTCAATGCAGCCTGGGCTGATTCCTTCATTACGTCGCCGAGTTGACCGGTCAGAGTGAGTGTCCCCTTTCCCTTCATCAGCATCGCCTCAACGAATATTA
Organism: Dissulfurispiraceae bacterium; assembly: GCA_041477935.1. Classification (GTDB taxonomy): domain Bacteria; phylum Nitrospirota; class Thermodesulfovibrionia; order Thermodesulfovibrionales; family Dissulfurispiraceae; genus Fen-1308. Next base: position 9,780 of record JBGOVD010000018.1, read on the forward strand.
CATCGCCGCCCGCCTCTGTCCAGGCGAGCCCCGTAGATACGCCGACCTCGTTTTGCTTCATCTCCTCTTCCGGCAGGTATTTGGCAGTGCCGAGATATCTGAAAATAGTATTCCCGGTTACATCAAAGACCTTTGCCTTGCCCTCGGCCACGCGTTTCGCCACTTTCCGGCAGAGATTTGCAATCTCCCTTTCGAGGTTGCGCACACCCGCCTCGCGAGTATAATGCGATATGATCTGCCTGATTGCAGAGTCATCTATCTTCAGCATCTTCGCGCTGATGCCGTGCTCGTCGAGTTGTTTGGGGACAAGGTATTTCCGGGCAATCTGCAGCTTCTCCACATCGGTGTAACCGGACAAGTAGAGGATCTCCATGCGGTCCCTCAACGGACCCGGTATAGTGTCGGTAAGGTTACCTGTAGTTATGAACATCACCTTCGAAAGATCAAAGGGCACCGCAAGGTAATGGTCCATAAACGAATTATTTTGCTCCGGATCGAGCACCTCGAGGAGCGCTGAAGACGGGTCTCCCCTGAAATCTGCGCCTATCTTGTCGATTTCATCGAGCATTAGGAGGGGATTGTTCGTTCCGGCCTGCTTGATGCCCTGTATGATCCTGCCCGGAAGGGCGCCGACGTATGTACGGCGATGTCCGCGTATCTCGGCTTCGTCGCGAACACCTCCAAGAGACATGCGGATGAATTCCCTTCCCAGGGACCTGGCAATGGACCTTCCAAGTGAGGTTTTGCCGACTCCCGGAGGTCCGATGAAGCAGAGGATCGGTCCCTTCATCTTTTCTTTCAGCTTCCTGACGCTAAGGTATTCGAGTATCCGCTCTTTCACCTTTTCGAGGTCGTAATGGTCCTCGTTTAATACCTTCTCGGCAACCTTTATATCGAGCTGGTCTTTCGTACTCTTTGACCATGGCAGTTCCGTCAGCCATTCGAGGTATGTCCTGATCGTCCCGGACTCTGCACTTTCAGGATGCATCTTTTCTAGCCTCTTCAACTGCTTTTCGGCTTCCTTCATGACCTTTTCGGGCATCTTGGCTTCTTCGATCTTCCGTCTGAATTCTCCGATCTCTTCCCCACGCTCGTCGATATCTCCCAATTCGCGCTGGATGGCCTTAAGCTGTTCCCGCAGGAAGTATTCCCTCTGCGTCTTGTCGATCTCTCCCCTTGCTTCTGTCTGTATCTTCTGCTGGATCGTAAGGAGCTGTATCTCCCTGGCAAGGATCTCGCTTATGCGATTGAGCCTTCCGATCGGGTCCGGCATTTCGAGTATCTCCTGGGCCTGCTCGGTCCTGAGCCCCAGATTCGATGCTATAAGATCTGCAAGTCTTCCCGGGTCGTCGATGTTCTCGATGACTACCATAACGTCCGGAAGGATCGTCCTGCCGAGAGTCACGGCCTTGTCGAGCTGTTCCTTGACGTTTCTCAGTAGTGCCTCGTTTTCGAGGCTCACCCCTTCGGCCTTCTGTTCAGGCAGCTTATCTATCTTAGCGATAAAGAATGGGACTGTCTGGGTAAAAGAGAGCGCCCGCACCTTGCTCAGCCCCTGGACGAGTATCTTGACCCGGCCGTCAGGCAGTTTCAGCATGCGGATGATCATGCATACGGTACCGACGGAGTAGAGATCATCCGGCAGCGGGGCTTCGACATTTATGTCCTTCTGGCTCATCAATACAACCATACGGTTGGTATTCAAAGCATGGTCTATGGCCTTGATGGAGATATCCCTCCCGACAAACAGCGGGATTATCATGTACGGAAAAACTACTATATCTCTTACAGGCAGCACAGGAAGTGATTCGGGTATCTCTACCTCTTTCTCGGTCACCTCTTCGTATTTCTCAGCCTCGTTCATTGCACTCCTCCGGATAGATCAATTTCCCTTTCTTTCAATTTCAACCCTTATCACCTTGCCCTTAAGCTTCGGGAACCTGACGGTAAGCACTCCCTCATTATAGCAGGCAGCAGCAGCAAGCGTGTTGACAAGGACCGGGAGCTTAACAACCCTTCTGAAAGTCTTCAGGCTCCGCTCCATGCAAAGATACCTGCATCCGCCCGGAAACATCTCTTCATCGCCTTCCGGACATCCTGCGCTCTCAATAAGCAGCAGGTCCTCGTAAATCTTTATCGACAGTTTAGAGAGGTCCGTCCCCGGAAGATCGACTTCGCAGACCAGCTCATCTCCAGTCTCATAAAGGTCGACTAGCGGGCCGCTGCACGGCTCTACCTCATAAAAAAATAGTCCCTTCAAAACTTTCTTCATTTCAGGGTCTTTATCTTTTCAACCAGATACTTTTTGAATCCTTCAGCAAGTTCCTTGTTCTTAAGGGCAAAATCGACAGTGGCTTTAAGATAACCGAGCTTGTCGCCGGCATCATAGCGCCGTCCTTTTATAGCATATCCATAAATTGGTCTTTTTTTAACCAGGGTCCTCAGGGCATCAGTAAGCTGAATCTCGCCGCCCGCGCCCGGCTTCTGTTTTTCGAGGATATCGAAGATGTCGGGCGTGAGTATATATCTGCCGATTATTCCGAGGTTCGAAGGGGCATCCGCCGGTTTCGGCTTCTCCACCAGGTCGTTGATTTCGTACACCCCTCCCTTCAGAATGCCATCTATGATACCATACCTCTGGACCTCATCCTTGGGGACTTCCTCGACTGCAATAACCGGCGACTGCTTCTCCTCATAAATTCTTATCATATCTCGTAACACAGTCGAACCCGGCTCGAGCACATCATCACTCAGAATAACAACGAAGGGTTCATCACGAACAAAGGGTTTCGCGCAAAGAATCGCATGCCCGAGGCCAAGTGCCGCCCGCTGGCGGATGTATGCAAATTTGATATGCTCAAGCTTGTTGATCTCGTCCAGAAGCTTTTGCTTGCCTGAATTCTTCAGCTTCTCCTCAAGCTCGAAGGCCGAATCGAAATGGTCTTCGATGGCCCTCTTATGCTTTCCCGTAATAATGATAAATTCCTCTATGCCGCAGGATATACACTCTTCGACGCCGTATTGAATAAGCGGCTTGTCTACAATGGGAAGCATCTCCTTGGGAGAGGCCTTGGTAGCAGGCAAGAAACGGGTGCCGAGTCCCGCAGCCGGGAATATCGCCTTTTTTATCGTTTTGTTCATGCCATGCCTCCTTAAAGAGTTGGTATTGTGGTGCCGGAGACGGGGGTCGAACCCGTACAACCTTGCGATCGAGGGATTTTAAGTCCCTTGCGTCTGCCAGTTCCGCCACTCCGGCTTG
>JBGOVD010000078.1:0-7715 GCA_041477935.1 Dissulfurispiraceae bacterium
ATCTTCATGGCGTTATGACTTTTTTGCATAACGTCGGGCAATAAAAAAGATGCTTCGCCATCTTTATCAGGATTCTTGTAATATCCACCTTCTGCGCACGCCCTGCAAAGCACCCTTCCATTCAGATTAACTTCTCTCATATCCTGAACATGTTCGCCACACCGTTCACACTCCACTCTTTTCAATGGCCTTCCGGGCATGTCCTGCGGATCCAGAGAAACATCTACCCATTGCCAGTCAAAAAGCTCTTCATCCTGCATTACTTTGTATGCCTCAAGCTGAGCCGCATATTTATTTTCGCTTCCGGGAAAACATTCCTTTGCCTTACCCCGCGCATCTTCCCTGGCGATCACCCTTACTGATTTGCCCGTCCTGAGGTTAATAAAAGAGGCCGCCATCTTGCCGTAATCCATGAATTTCATAGTCCGGTGACCGAGGCTGCAGCCGGTGACGGACTGTATGGCATCTGTTGCACAACGGTCCATCTCGACAAAGACTATCAGGCTTTTACGGTCCGTCACTCTGGGGTCAGTAAGACCAATCTTGTCGAGGCCGAACATCGACATCCTTACGCCCAGCACCTGTCCGGGACACAAGTGTCCATGGTTCTTCGCTGACTCTCTCAATAATGATTCAAAATCGAATCCCATACGTTAATTCTACTATAATCCATAAGAATGTAAAAATCCTGTTAATTTTTGGTTCATTTGAGTCCGGTCATTTCTCCGTACCAAGCAGTTTACGATAAGGTAAAATTAGCCGTTCACCTGAGCTTTTGCTATAATGGTTATTATCATGAAATTACTTCTCTTCAACTTCTTGATTCTTGCATTACTTGCAGGATGTTCCGTCGGCCCTGATTTCCGCCGTCCCGACGCACCCGCAACGGATACATATACGGCGACCGATCTCCCGGAAAAGACGGCATCTGCGACCGGTGCGAGCGGCAACGAACAACGATTTGAAATCGGGCAGGAAATTTCGGATCAATGGTGGACGCTGTTTCATTGCGAAGCGCTGGATCAGCTGATCCGCAGGGCTCTGGCTCAAAGCCCGACGATTGCCGCAACTGAGGCTGCACTTCGCCAGGCCCAGGAAAACTGGCGAGCCGAGGCCGGCACGCTTTTTCCAACTGTTGACACGAACGCATCGGCGTCCCGTCAAAAAATATCGGGCGCCTCGTTCGGTCAGCCCGGCGGCTTCGGTCCACTGACTCTTTACAATGCTTCGGTGAATGTATCATATGCACTGGATATCTTCGGCGGTAAGCGCCGCAGTCTGGAGGCCCTTCAGGCTCAGATCGACTATGAACGCTTCCTGGTGGAAGCCACCTATCTGGCTCTTACCTCCAATATCGTCACCGCAGCGGTAAAGGAGGCTTCACTTCGCGAACAAATACGAACGACTCAAGAGATTATTGAAGTGCAGGGAAAAGGGCTCTATCTCGTCAAACGGCAATTTGAGATCGGAAGCGCATCCCGCCCTGATATACTTGCACAAGAGACGCAGCTGGCGCAGACGCGGTCGACGCTGCCTCCGCTCGAAAGACAACTCTACCAGATCCGCCATCAGCTGGCGGTGCTTACCGGAGCATTCCCCGCCGAAGCAAAGGGTTTCCCTGTTTTCGATCTCAATGGAATGCAGTTGCCGGAGGAACTGCCTGTGAGCCTGCCGTCGTCTCTGGTGGGACAGCGGCCGGATATCCGCGCTTCGGAGGCGCTGTTGCATGCGGCAAGCGCTCGAATCGGAGTTGCGACCGCTAACCTCTACCCTCAGATCACACTCACCGGCAGCTATGGATCGGAATCCTCCAAGCTTCGTGATATATTTACAAGCAGTGCTTCCATATGGAGCATCGCCGGAGGCCTGGTGCAGCCCGTTTTCCACGGCGGTACACTTACGGCTCAGCGCCGTGCCGCGATTGCAGCATACGATCAGGCTGCAGCACAGTATCAGGAGACTGTATTGGAAGCCTTTCAGAATGTGGCGGATGTACTGGTCGCCCTCGATACCGATGCCAGGGCGCTCAAGACACAGGCTGACGCCGAATCTGCGGCGGCAAACGCCCTTCAATTGACGCAGAAGCAGTTTCAGTTCGGCGCGGCAAGCTACCTTTCACTCCTGAATGCCGAGCGCCAATACCGGCAGACGAGGCTTGGACTGGTTCAGGCTCGTGCCGCCCGCTTTGCAGACACGGCTGCCCTGTTTCAGGCTATGGGCGGAGGATGGTGGAAAAGAGGAGATAACCCATGAACACGAAAAAGAAAATACTTTTCGCTATTCTGGGCATAGCGATATTTATCGCGGTCCTGGCAGGCGTCAAGGCCTTGCAGATCAGGGCCATGATCCAGCAAGGCAAAAATTTCGTCCCTCCGCCGGAAACAGTTACAACATCGGTTGCCAAAACCGAATCGTGGGAAACTGCCCTGACTGCGGTTGGCACGCTTACAGCAGTCCAGGGTGTCACCGTTGCAGCGGAACTCTCAGGAAAGGTCGCGTACATTGCCTTCGAGCCGGGTACGACGGTGAAAAAGGGAGACCTGTTAATACGCCAGGATACGAGCACTGAAGAGGCACAGCTACCAGGCGCAGTTGCCCAGGTGCATCTTACGAAGATTATTCTAGATCGCGATGAAAAGATGCTGGCGGAGCAGATCATTTCCCAGTCCGACTACGACACTGCAGTTGCAAACCACAAGCAGGCCATTGCCCAGGCGGACAGTATCCGCGCTACAATTGCAAAAAAAACGATCCGCACCCCCTTCAGCGGCCGAATGGGCACTCGACAGGTAAATCTTGGTCAGATCCTTCGCGAGGGGGATCCGATTGTCACTTTGCAATCACTCGATCCGATCTATGTCAACTTCGCTCTCCCCCAACAGGAGATCGGCCGGCTGCGCCAAGGGTTGCCGGTCCGGGTTACCTGCGATGCCCTACCAGGGCTTGAGATCAAAGGTCTCATAACAACAATAAATCCGCTTGTAGACTCCGCAACCCGTAACATCCAGTTGCAGGCTACCGCATCGAACAGAGAGGAAAAGCTCCGGCCCGGGATGTTCGTCAATGCCGCGGTCGGACTTCCGATCAGGCAAAAGGTGCTCTCGATTCCCGCTACGGCGGTTCTGCACGCCCCTTACGGCGATTCGGTTTTCATTGTCGACGAAGATAAGAAGGTTAAAAACGGGAAGGTTCTGCGGCAGCAGTTTGTTCGCCTTGGTGAGAGGCGCGGCGACTTCGTAGCCATCACAGACGGGCTGAAGGAAGGAGAGCTCGTTGTCAGCACCGGCGTCTTCAAACTCCGAAACGGCCAGGCCGTGGTGATCGACAATCGGCTCGCGCCTGATTTTAAGGAAAGCCCCAACCCCGAGAACAACTGACCGATGAAACTTACCGACCTGTTTATCCGCCGTCCGGTGCTGGCCCTTGTGATTAACCTGCTGATTATTATCGGAGGCCTGCAGGCGATCCATTCGATCAACGTCCGCCAGTACCCGCGGAGCGAAAATGCAGCAATAACGGTAACCACCGTTTACGTCGGCGCAAATGCAGAGCTGGTGCGCGGGTTCATAACCTCACCGCTTGAGCGCGCCATCGCTGCCGCCGACGGCATCGAATACATGGAATCGCAGAGCACTCTCGGGCTCTCGACAATCAATGTGCGCCTCAGGCTTAACTACGACTCCACCAAGGCCCTGGCCGAGATCGGCTCCAAGGTGGATCAGGTGCGCCGGGACCTCCCGCCTGAAGCGGAGGTCCCTATTATCAATATCGAGACGGCGGACAGCCGATTTGCCTCAGCCTATTTGAGCTTCAGTTCCGAAATACTTAAGCAAAACGAGATTACCGACTATTTAGTACGCATTGTCCAGCCCCGTCTTTCGGCCATTCCGGGTGTGCAGCGGGCCGATGTTCTCGGCGCCCGTACGTTTGCCATGCGAATCTGGCTCAAGCCGGACCGGATGGCGGCCCTCAACATCAGCCCTGCTCAGGTGCGTCAAGCCCTTGCGGCAAACAACTTCCTGACAGCCCTCGGCAGGAGCAAAGGGTCATTCATTCAAATCAATCTCACCGCCGACACTGACCTCCACACTGCAGACGAGTTCAAGAGTCTCGTCGTGCGTGAAAGCAATGGCACCATCGTCAGACTGAGTGATATTGCCGATGTGGGGCTCGGGGCGGAGGATTATGACGCGGAGGTGCGCTTTTCGGGCCAGACGGCGGTCTTTATGGGTATCTGGCCGCTCCCGAATGCCAATTCCGTCGACGTTATCAAGCGGGTGAGAGAGGAAATGGTTTCTATTCAGCGTGACCTCCCGAGCGGTCTCAAGGCCCGCGTAGCTTATGATGCAACCAATTATATAACAACAGCCATTAACGAGGTGCTGAAAACACTCGGTGATACGCTGATGATCGTCATAGTGATCATTTTTCTGTTCCTCGGTTCTTTCCGTTCGGTCCTGATACCCGTGGTGGCAATCCCATTGTCACTGATAGGAGCCGTCTTCCTTATGCAGTTCTTCGGATTCACCCTCAACCTTCTGACACTCCTGGCTATCGTCCTTTCGGTCGGATTGGTGGTCGACGATGCGATAGTAGTAGTGGAGAACGTGGATCGACACATGCGCGGGGGGCAGCCGCCGCTGCTGGCAGCCCTATCCGGGGCACGGGAGCTTGTCGGGCCGATTATCGCAATGACAATCACCCTGGCAGCGGTCTACCTTCCCATCGGTCTCCAGGGGGGACTGACTGGCGCCCTATTCCGCGAATTCGCATTCACGCTGGCTGGAGCGGTAACCATTTCCGGAATCGTTGCGCTGACCCTCTCGCCTGTCATGTCGGCCCGACTGCTGAAACCGGGTGGTGAGGATCACGGCCTGGCCGGCCGTATAACACGTGACTTCGAACGACTAAAAAGCGCCTACGGCCGCCGCCTTGATGCAACGCTGGCGGCCCGTCCGGCGGTCTATGCCGTATGGCTCCTGGCGGCTCTCGCTACTGTGCCGATGTTCATGATGTCCGCCAAAGAACTCGCGCCGATGGAGGACCAGGGGGTCATCTTCGGCATCCTCGACGCTTCTGCCAATTCAACGCTCGACCAGAACAGCCTCTTCGCAGCTGAGACAAACCGGGTATTCATGAGTGTGCCCGAAACGGACTTTACATTCCAGATTACCTTTCCGAATTCCGGATTCAGCGGCATAGTCGTCAAGCCCTGGGATAATCGCAAACGCAACATCTTTCAGATCTTGCCCGAGGTCCAGCAGAAACTCCAAAAGATTCCGGGCATCAGGATCTTCCCGGTTACTCCACCGGCCCTCCCGGGCGGCGGCGATTATCCGGTCGAGTTCATCCTGGCATCGACGGCCGAGTCAGGTCAGATCCTCGAATTCGCAAACCAGTTGCAAATGAAGGCGATGCAAAGCCATATGTTTGCCTTTCCGCCGATTATCGATGTAAAGGTAGATCAGCCCCAGTCAGAATATGTAATCGACCGTGACAAGGTGGCCTCGATGGGGCTCAACCTCGCGCAGATAGGCGGAGACCTGAGCGGGCTGGTAGGAGGTGATTTCGTTAATCGCTTCGACATCTCGGGCCGAAGCTACAAGGTCATCCCGCAGATCCAGAGAATCGGTCGCCTCAACCCTGGACAGCTTAAAGACGTCTACGTCACGGGGCCGGGCGGTAAGCTGATCCCTCTGAGCACGGTAGCCACCCTGCGCGAATCGGTTGTTCCCAGATCTCTCAACCGGTTCCAGCAGCTGAATGCGGTCAAGATAAGCGGCGTTGCCGTCCGACCGCTGGATGAGGTGCTGCGCTACATGGAGGATGAGGCCGCCAAGATCCTGCCCAAAGGTTATGTCATCGATTACACTGGAGAGTCCCGCCAGCTGCGCACCGAGGGGCAGAAGTTCCTGCCCGCCTTCATGCTGGCCATCGTCCTGATCTTCCTTGTGCTGGCGGCACAGTTCAACAGCTTCCGCGACCCGTTTGTCATTTTGGCCGGGTCGGTGCCTTTGGCTATGTTCGGAGCGCTCATCTTCACGTTCCTGAAGATGCCCGACCCTAACCTGCCCTTCTGGACGCGCGGCTGGACCACTACGCTTAATATTTACTCGCAAGTGGGACTCGTAACTCTGGTCGGGCTTGTGTCGAAAAACGGCATACTGATAGTCGAATTCGCGAACAAGCTGCAATTGCAGGGCATATCTAAGCTGGAGGCCGTGCGACAGGCGGACATGATCCGTCTTCGCCCAATCCTCATGGTTAGCGCTGCAACTATCGGTGGTCATTTCCCTCTGACACTCGTCACCGGCGCCGGCGCTGCTGCCAGGAACTCTATCGGTTTGGTCCTGGTCGGAGGCATGTTCATCGGGACCCTGTTTACGCTGTTTGTCATCCCGTCTATCTATATGCTTATAGCCCGCGACCACACCAAAGACAGGGAACAGGCCGCTGCATCGGTTGAAGAGGCATAGGCCGAATCCTCAGCAACAGCTGCTGTTCTTCGAACCTCCGCTGCAATCGCAGGACGGCTCTCCGCCTGTTATCATGCTGTTAAAAATTGCGGCAGCGCAGCCGACGCCCTTATCGACCTTGATCGCGCCGAATCCACAATTATTCATGCAGGCACCGCATTCCATACATCTATCGCTGTCGACAATGGCCGCTTTCTTGTCGTTCATCGCCAAAACACCGTGGGGACAGACCTCAATACAGGTACCGCAGCCTACGCATTTATCGGGGAAAAGTTCAAGTGTCGCAACGTTCAACAGATATTTCATATTACACCCCACTGCTGCATTTTAAAAACAACGGATAGAAGCACGGTAATAACCAATACTGCCAAATAAACAGGAATTGCTGTTTTCATCTCTTTCTTCACACCAGACATATTGGTAAAAGTTGTCGACCCTGTAAACTGCAATGCCCAATATGATGAAAGGGCCGGGAAGAAAAGATATGTGATTACCGTCAGCAAGGGATTCGTTCCCTGCGAAAGTCCCATCGTTTTCGATGCAAGAAATATGGTGAGCATCCCCGTAATCCAGCCTTTCAATGCAAAGGACCTAAAGGGAATGAAGGGGAGCATTAAAGGGGTAAGAAACGCTCCCGACAGAACGGACAGAAGGCCCAGGATGAGAAATGGCAATCCACCTTTTATAGCATCCGCAAAAATTATCCCTTCCGGGTTAAGTCCGAACAGAAATAAAACAATCACGGCAAAAAGCGGATATTTCTTCATTGCAGGGTTGATCTCCATCGGAGTCAAAACAAGCCGGTCGCGAAGCGGGAATTTCACGATGCGCATCTCAGGCGCAGCCTTGTATCCACCGCGGATAAATTCGCCGATATCTTTGGAATAAACAGGTCCGAAGACGCTTCTAAAACCCGTTCGCCTGGTAACCGCGAAACCGCTCACGCCCGGAGCTCCAAGCTGAGGCACAATAATCCTTTTATGATTGACTATCAGCTCAAGCTTAGCCGTCTTGATGCGCCTGATAAGTTCGTCCGTGCCGAAGGTGCCCTTCCCTGCCGCACACCAGACATTGATACCTTTAGTATCCAGCACAAGGACCCATACATTGAGTCCTTTGAGGTCCCTGCGGACAATATCGAAGCTGTATTTATAATTTGCGGTAGCTATGACATCCGAGTTTGCATCGGGATTGCCGACGGCATACAGTCCCGGTTGCACATCATATCCGTTTCTGTAC
>JBGOVD010000034.1:0-10085 GCA_041477935.1 Dissulfurispiraceae bacterium
ATCTTCAAGATGGAGCCTTTGAGGGGCTTCGGCCTCCTGGTCTTCGACGCCCAAATGATCTTCAGCCTCATCGAATTCTTTTTCGGAGGCACAGGCAAGACCTACTACAAGCCCGAAGGCAGAGAATTTACCCCGATTGAGCAGAAGATAATCCACAAGGTCGTTATGATGTTCTTCGACGATATGGAAGAGGCCTGGCGTACGATATTTCCGATGAAGCCCCTCTATGTGCGGTCCGAAATGAACCCGCAGTTCGTGAACATCGTGACACCTGTCGATGTCGTGATAAAGGTCGAGTTTGTGCTTGAAGTGGAAGGAAAGCAGTGCAAGGCATATCTCTGTATCCCTTACGGGACCGTGGAACCGATCAAGGAAAAGCTTTACAGTGCGTTTTCAGCCGACAGGGATGAACTCGATATGAAATGGCTCGAAAGATTGAAAGACCGCCTCAAGGAGATCCCTGTGGCGATCACAGGTGAACTCGGCAAGGTTAAGCTCGACGTCAGCCGCGTAGTCGACCTGAAGGTGGGCAATCTAATAATGCTCGACCGGCGGGTCGATGAGGACATAGACATACTTGTCGAGGGCTGCCCTAAATTCACAGGAAAGTTCGGAGTTTACCGGGGCGCTATGGCATTGAAGGTTAACAAGGTTCTGTAAGAGAAATCGTTTATGCAGCGAAAAGGAGGAGATAGAAAATGGCAGACGAGATAAAAGAGCTTGAAGTTCCCGAATTCCAGGACCAGGGTAAAACGACTCAGGGCGCGACAAAGGACATCAACTTTATCCTCGACATTCCGTTGGAGGTTACAGTAGTGATCGGCAGGACGAAGATCCTGGTCCAGGAACTGCTGCAACTCGGTCAGGGGTCGGTAGTCGCCCTGGAGAAGCTGGCCGGCGAGCCGATGGAAGTCTATGTGAACGACCGCCTTATCGGACGAGGGGAAGTTGTCGTCGTGAACGAGAGGTTCGGTATCAGGCTTACGGATATTATCAGTCCCGCTGAAAGGGTAAGGCAGCTTCGGTAAGGTCTTGATTAATCCGGCAAGGGGGAAATAGTGGGTTTCGAATTGATCAAATCCGTAGTCATTCTGCTGGCGCTGCTCGGAGGACTGTATCTTCTTCTCAGATTCCTGAAGGGACGGATAATGCCGGGCAAAGGGATCATCGAAATGGTCCACTATCAGTCCTTCGGCCCCAAAAAAGGGGTAGCGATAGTCAAGATAGTAAAAGACTATGTTGCCCTCGGCATTGCCGACGAAAATATCTCTCTTCTCGGAAAGCTGAATCCTGCCGATGTCGAAGAAGCGATGAAGCAGGCTGAGTCTAAGACCGTAGTGCCGGTATCCGGTATCAAGGGCCTCTTTGGTGGGAAATTCAAAGGAATGTTTTCGATATTATTCCCGATTGTGTTGACTGTATTAATGCTTCTCCCATCGATCTCGTTCGCCCAGCCCGCTCCAGCCGCGGGAGCGTCGAGCTTCTTCGGACTCAGCTCACCTGTCGAACTGCTCCTCTTCCTGACGATCATAGCCTTTCTGCCGGCGCTTCTGGTCATGACGACCTGTTTTACCAGGATCGTGATCGTACTCTCCTTTTTGCGGCAGGCGCTCGGCACACCGCAGGTCCCGCCGACCCAGGTGATCATCGGGCTGTCGCTCTTCATCACCTTTTTCGTGATGTCTCCCGTTTTCGACAATATCTATACGAATGCGTATATCCCCTATACAAAGAAAGAGATCAAGGCCGAAGACGCGCTTTCGAAGGCGTCCGACCCTCTGAAGGAGTTCATGCTCAAGCAGACAAGGGAAAAGGACCTTGCGCTCTTCCTGAAGATGTCCAGGTCCGAACGGCCTGCAAAGCCGATGGACCTGTCCTTGAGAGTTGTGGTCCCGGCTTTCGCCATCGGAGAACTGAAGAGGGCCTTTGAGATAGGGTTCCTCGTCTTTCTGCCGTTCCTCGTCATAGATATGGTCGTTGCGAGCGTGCTGCTGTCGATGGGTATGATGATGCTGCCGCCGGTCATGATATCGATGCCTTTCAAAGTTCTTTTGTTCGTGCTCGTGGACGGCTGGGGGCTATTGATCGGCTCGCTGATACAGGGATTCCGATGACTATCGAACTGCTGAACCAGGTGTCGCGTCAGACCTTCGAGACGGTCCTCCTTGTTGGTGGGCCGGTGCTCCTCGTAAGCCTTATTGTCGGCGTCCTCATCAGCATATTCCAGGCGATTACGCAGCTGCAGGAAGTGACGCTCACCTTTGTGCCGAAGATAGTAGCGGTATTTCTTACGCTTCTCCTTACGCTGCCGTGGACCGTTAAGGTCCTCGTCGGTTTCACGAGAGGCCTTTATGAAAATATTCCCCTGTACGTGAAATGATATGGAATTCTACAACCTCGTCAACATATATGCCGACAAGTTCATACCGATCTTCATAAGGGTCATGGTCATGCTCGCATTCATCCCCTTTATAGGCACGACTACAACACCTGTAATCGTAAGGACCGGAATTGGTCTTGCGCTTACGCTGCTTCTGGTGCCGATAGTCAACGTAAACATGGAAGAACCTTTGAGGGCGGTTTTCGAGGCCTTTTTCGTGGGCTCAGCGCTGGGACTGATAGTAAGGATCGTACTCAGCGCGATCGAGGCCGCAGGCCAGTGGATGAGCATATCGATGGGCATCGGAATAGCTTCGGTCTTCAACCCGCAATTCGGCGAAGTGCTCGGCCCTTTGAGCCTTTTTTACAGCCTGATGGGGATGGGTCTCTTTTTCATCCTCGATATACATCACTACTTCATAGAGGCGATAGTGCGCAGTTTCGACATAACGACAGTGCAGTACCAGGGCATGTTCTCCGCCGTACTGAAGCTGAACGCGCTATTCTTCCCTCTGGCCTTCAAGATTGCAGCACCGATATTTCTCGTGCAGGTGCTCGTCAATCTTTCGATGGGATTTCTTTCGAGGGCGATGCCCCAGGCGAACATTTTTTTTGTAAGCTTTCCGCTTCTTATCGGCGTTGGTATCACATTTATGGCGCTTACACTGGGATTTGCATTTATGGTCATGAGTAAGTCGTTTGTACACATTAAAGATGCAATGATGTTTCTGGTGAAATAATATGCCGGAACAGTTCGAAGAAAAGACAGAACAAGCGACGCCGCGAAGGCGCGAAAAAGCGCGAGAAAAAGGCGACATCCCCAAAAGCAGGGAACTCACTTCACTTCTTCCCGTCTGGACCATCCTGCTCTATCTGCTCTTCAGCGGGGCATTCTTTTCGTCGCTGCTCAACTATTTCGGAAGTTCGCTGCGCCGCGGAGTCACGATGAGACTGACCGAGACGACTCTTATGGATGTATTCAAGGCAGACACGATGCAGATGGGCATGGTAATGCTGCCGCTCTTTATGCTGATCCTTGCAGGTGTGATGATCGTTCATTTTCTGCAGACGGGGTTCCTTCTCAGTACCGTTCCCCTGACCCCCGATTTTTCGAAGATCAGTCCGCTGAAGGGTATCAAGCGGATATTCAGCATCAATACTCTTTACGAAACGGTCAAGGGTCTTTTCAAGGTCGCGGTCCTGGGCACGATCCTCTATCTGATGCTGAAAAAAGAGGTCTTTAATATACCTCTTCTCATAGACATGGACATCAAATCGATTATGGCTTTCTGTTTCGGGCAGATCAAGAAGATCGTTATGATCTCGGCCCTTGTCCTGACTGTCTTTGCAGCCGTAGATTTTGCATTCCAGCGCTGGCAATACTCGCGCAACCTGAAGATGACCAAGCAGGAGATCAAGGAAGAGTATAAGGAAGTCGAAGGCTCTCCCATGATAAAGGCTCGTCTGAAGAGCATACAGCGCGAGATGGCCCGCAGGAGGATGATGCAGGAGGTGCCGCGGGCCGATGTTGTAATCACGAACCCGACGCATTACGCTGTGGCCCTAAAATACGATGTCGGCAAGATGGGAGCGCCCAGGGTTGTTGCAAAAGGGGCCAACCTGATAGCTGCAAAAATTAAGGAGATCGCCAGGCAGAGCGGAGTGCCGGTATTCGAAGACAAGCCCCTTGCCCGCACACTCTTTTCGGCGCTGGATGTCAACCAGGAAATACCGGAAGCTTTTTACAAGGCTGTCGCGGCTATACTTGCACAAGTGTACCGGATGAAGGGAAAGGGAATCAAAGGATAAGTTATGCTCGAGAATCTGCAGAAAAAAAGTGACTTTCTTCTTGCCGCAGGAATCATGATCATCCTCGGGCTCATGATTATTCCGGTGCCTCCGATAGTGCTGGACATGTCCCTGTCGTTCAGCATAACCTTCGCGATCGTGGTCATTCTCGTATCTTCGTACATCTCGAGGCCGCTCGATTTTTCGGTTTTCCCGTCCGTTCTCCTCATAGCGACACTGCTCAGGCTTTCATTGAATATCGCATCTACGAGGCTTATTCTTACTCATGGCGATACCGGCACAGCGGCTGCGGGCAAAGTAATCCAATCCTTCGGAGAATTTGTCATCGGCGGCAATTTTGTCGTCGGGTTCGTTGTCTTTATGATCCTCGTCATTATCAACTTTGTTGTTATTACGAAAGGTTCAGGCAGGATTGCCGAGGTGTCGGCCCGGTTCACTCTCGACGCGATGCCGGGCAAACAGATGAGCATCGACGCCGACCTCAACGCTGGTCTTGTCGATGAAACAGAGGCCAGGAGGCGCAGGCAGGATATCAGCAGGGAAGCGGACTTCTACGGCTCCATGGACGGCGCGAGCAAGTTCATACGGGGAGATGCGATTGCAGGTATTATCATCATGGTCATCAATATCATCGGCGGGTTTCTGATCGGCGTCCTCCAGAAGGGCATGACGGTTTCGGACGCAATCCAGACATATACGATCCTGACCGTTGGTGAAGGTCTCGTGGCCCAGATACCGGCACTGATTACTTCTACGGCGGCCGGTATTGTCGTATCGAGGGCCGCTACAGAAGAGAATCTCGGCGCCGAGTTTACGAAGCAGCTGCTGGGAAATCCCAAGGCACTCGGCTCTGCGGCAGGGGTACTCGGTATTCTCGGCCTTATTCCGGGGTTGCCGCATGTTCCTTTTCTAATGATCGCTGCGATCACGGGCACCGGTGCATATTTCGTCAACCAGAGCATCAAGAAAGAGGAAGAGGAGAAGGCAGCCCCGGCTGCAGCCGAAGCCGTCAAACCGGTGGAGGACCTCGAATCACTTCTGCCGCTCGATCCTTTTACGCTCGAAATCGGGTATGGGCTCATCCCTCTCGTTGAAGCAGGTGCACCGCTTCTGGCGAGGATCAAGGCGATCAGGAAGCAGATGGTAACGGACATGGGCTTTATCGTCCCGCCGGTCCACATCAAGGACAACCTTTCGTTGAAATCGACGGCATATTCGATTCTCATCAAAGGTGTCGAAATCGCGTCGGGAGAGGTAATCCTCAAAAAGTATCTTGCCATCTCCCCCGGAACGGAAAAGGAGAAGATCGAGGGCATCCCCACAAAGGATCCCGCTTTCGGTCTGCAGGCGCTCTGGATTGACGAGAGCAGCGTCGACAGTGCACAACTGGCAGGATATACTGTTGTCGATGTCCCGTCAGTGATTACTACTCATCTGACCGAGGTGATAAAGAACCATTCCCACGAATTGCTCGGCAAGCAGGATGTTCAGAAACTGCTTGACACCATGACAAAGACCCAGCCGAAGGTTGTGGAGGAGCTTATCCCGGGACTCCTGAACCTCGGCGTGGTGCAGAGGGTACTCCAGAATTTACTGAAGGAGCGGATATCGGTACGCGACCTCCAGACGATACTTGAAACGCTCTCGGACTATTCCGCCATGACAAAGGATCCCGACATGCTAACCGAATATGTGCGGCAGTCGCTGGCCAGGAACATCACAAAGCAGATACAGAACCCGGACGGGTCAGTGTCCGTTATCGTCATAGACCCCCAGGTGGAAAGGCTGATGGTTGAGGCGATACAGACGGGACCGCAGGGCATGCAGTTTTTCAACATGGATCCTTTTACGGTAGATAAGATAGTAGCGAGCATGAAAGAGAATTTCGAGAACGGACTCATAAAGGGATACCAGCCCGTGGTCCTCTGCTCGCCGGCCACGCGGAGATTTGTCAAGAAGATGGCCGAGCGTATTTCGGGCAGCCTTATTGTGGTCTCTCATGCCGAGGTCGCGCCGAATACGAAAGTTTATTCTATCAGCACGATAAAGATTGATTAATGGAATGCGGTTTAAGCTACAGGAGGACAAGGGATGAGGATTAAGAAGTTCGTCGGTAAAAACTTCAAGGAAGCCCTCGAAATGGTCAAGAAGGAACTGGGCTCCGATGCGATTATCCTTTCGAGCAGGACCATGAAAACAGGTCCTCTCGGTCTGCTGAAAAAGGAGACGGTGGAGGTGACGGCCGCCCTGGATGAAACGGCCGATGAAGGCCCGTCCCGGCAGGAGACAGCGACGGATGGTTCCTTCACGCTGAGTGAGGACATTTTGCGTGAAATACGCAGTCTCAGGGAGGAGATCAGTTTTCTCAAGGAGACATTGAGGCCGGTCGTTCCGACTCTGAGGATAAGCAGGGACAAAAAGGGCCTCTACAACATGCTGATTAAGCAGGGGGTCGATTCTCAATTCGCTGTGGTTCTCCTGGAAAAGTCCGGTGAGACTGTGGGGAGCCTTTTAAGCGCTATCAAACAGGAGGTCAGGGTGAAGAGGCTTATACCGTCCGAAGAGAGGGGCTACATGTTCTTCGGACCTCCCGGCATCGGGAAGACTACCACAATGTCAAAGGTCGCACATATGCTTTCGACACCGGGGCGGCAAGTGACCCTGGTGTCCCTCGATTCTCAGAGAATCAGCTCCGTAGCATACATGAAGGAACTCTCACGGCAGCTGAAATGCGAAATAAAATTCGTAAAAGGCGTGAGCGAACTCCCGAAGATCATTTACAAGGAATCCGAAAGGGGACCGGTCCTCGTTGATACGCCCGGGAATGACTACGGACAGATACTCAAGCAGACAAAGGAGGTCTTTTCCACGGGATTTCCCCTGACTAAATGCTTTCTCATGGACGCGTCCATGGATCTGCAGTCGACGATGAGACTCTGGCAGAATGCCTCTCCTTATGCGATCGATACCGTAGGGTTCACCCGGCTCGACCTTGCTACGCACTACGGTAATCTCTACAATTTGTCGATGTTGACGGGCCGGCCGCTTTCATTCCTTACCGATGGACCCAATGTGCCCGGAGACATCAGGATCCCGACGCCGGATTACATCGCAGGCCTGATCGCAGGAGGCGTCTGTGAAAACTAACGAACCGAGGATCATAGCAGTCTCGAGCGGAAAGGGAGGGGTCGGAAAGACCAACTTCGTCGCGAACCTGGCTTTATATTTTGCCGGCATGAACAAGAAGGTGCTCATCATGGATGCAGATCTCGGATTGAGCAACATCGATGTTATTCTCGGTATAACGCCACGGTATAATCTCAAACATGTGCTGAACGGATCGAAGACCCTGAAAGAGATCGTAGCAGAGGGACCCATGGGCATACATATCATACCTGCAAGTTCAGGGGTCAGGGAACTCACCAGGCTCACTGATACTCAGCGCTTGAAGCTGCTTTCCGAGCTTGAGCATTTCGATATGCCCGCGGATGTCGTCCTGATAGACACAGGAGCGGGCATATCGGACAATGTCCTCTTTTTCTGCAGCGCCGCCCAGGAAACTATTGTGGTGGTGACGCCCGAGCCGACTTCGATTGCCGATGCTTATGCCCTTATCAAGGTGCTTTCACGCGATTTCGGGGAGAAGTGTTTCAGGATTCTGGTCAACACGGCCCGGAGTGAAAAGGAGGCGTTTGATACATTCAGAAAGCTTGCCCTGGTAGCAGACAGGTTTCTGTCACTATCGATCGATTACCTTGGTTATCTGCCCTTTGAGCCAAGCGTCAAGGACGCGATAATAGCCCAAAAGGGATATATATCCATGTATCCCAACGGCAGTTTTGCGAAGAAAATTGCTTCGGTGGCAAACAAGATTCTCGATGGTCCAGCCGGAGAGGTAAAGGGAGGCATTCAGTTCTTTTTGAAGCAGGCACTGAGGGTCGGCTGAGAATCTAAAAAGCATGCACGATTTGTTGTACAAACCATTTGTTGTACAATAAGAGTAGCTTCGCAGGCATCTTTATTCTCCGGAGGCCAAGGTATTTGCATATGCTCGACCCCTATGCCGCAATGGGACCATCTGAACATTCAGACCCAAAAGAAGAGATTGTCCTCCGGTTTCTGCCGCGAGTAAAGTTTTACGCGCACAAATACGCTTTTGGCCTGCCTCCCGAACTCGATGTAGAAGACCTCGTTTCGGCAGGTATTATCGGTCTTCTTGAGGCTGTCAACCGGTTTGATCCCTCCCTGAACACAACCCTCAGTACCTTCGCAGATTTCAGGATCAGGGGAGCTATTATCGATGAAGTGCGTTCGATGCAATGGGCTTCCAAGGACGTAAAAAAGAAGATCGAGGATGTACGGCGGGCCTACGACGAAATAGAAAAGGAAAAACATGGGAGTGCAAGCGACGAGGAAGTGGCTGAGAGAATGAACATATCCATGGACGAACTTCATAAAGTATTAGCTACAGTCAACACTGTGCGGATGGTGCGTCTCGAAGACCTCGGCATAACCCGGGAGGGTGAGTCCATAGACATCCTTGAATGCATATCAGCAGAAGGATCCCGTGACATGCTTGAGGAACTCGGCGTGAAGGAACTTCAGTCCGCTCTCGGTAAGTCGATCGATGAACTGCCCGAGAAGGAACGACTTGTAATGACGCTCTATTATTATGAAGAGCTGAATATGAAAGAGATCGGCAAGGTCCTGAACGTCAGCGAGTCGAGGGTGTGCCAGCTGCATGGTAAAGCACTGATCAAGCTGAGAGGGAAAATGGATGAATTTAGAGGCTGAAAATATTGTATTATAAATAGCTGTAAAAACGGCCCTTTTTAATTTATAATATCCTGATACTGCCGCCCGGCAGGGTGATGGGAGGAATAATGATCCGGAATATAAAGAAAATTATAGATAAGCTGCATGCAAAGGATCCCTCGGTGCGCAGGAAGGCTGCTGAGGACCTTGCTGAAGGGGACGAAAGGGGAATCTATCCGCTCATTAAGGCCCTCAGCGACGAAAATACCGGCGTTCAGGACGCTGCCATGCGGGCGCTCATTGTCTACGGCGGAGAAATCGTAGCATATATGGCTCTTCCTCTTTTGCGCGAGAATTCCTATCTGCGTAACACCGGCCTGATTATTTTGAGGCAGCTCGGCGCTGTGTCGGTGCCTCTGCTCTATCCGCTGCTCAAGGATAAAGATGACGATATGAGAAAATTCTCTATAGATCTGTTGAGCGAAATACAGACCGAAGTCGATCCCTCACTGATCGTACCGTCGCTTGAAGATCCAAATGCTAATGTCAGGGCAGCGGCTGCAAAGGCCCTCGGCGACCTTGGATATCGTGCTGCCGCCCCGCAGCTCGTCAAGTGCCTCGGCGATGAGGAGTGGGTCTGCTTTTATGCCCTTCAATCACTCGGCGAATTGAAGGCCGATGAAGCGATACCGGCAATTGCTTCGCTCCTGGAAAGCCAGTCATTGGTTGTTCGGTTCTCGGCCATAGAGACCATGGGGAGGCTTGGATCATCATCGGCCCTGAGCGCGTTGATGTCCTACCTTCCGAAGTCGGATGAAGATGAAAAACTTGCTGTTGTAAAGAGCATTATCCAGATCGGCGCTACCCCGGATATGGAAGAGCTGACTGAACATATAATCAACCTCTTTCAGGAGGGAGACTGGGATGACAAGGGGATTGCCCTCCATGGATTCAGCGCGCTGAAGTGCACGCGGGCCATACCGCTTCTTGTCGAGACAGCAGGACATCTCGATCCGTTCAGCCCGGACAGCGAAGAGAAAACGGAGTTGCTCAAACGGGCCATTCTGTCTATCGACGGAGAGGATGAATTGCTCGGAATGCTCGACTCGCCGGACCTGAAATACCGCGGCAAGTCATTTGTC
>JBGOVD010000159.1:0-5398 GCA_041477935.1 Dissulfurispiraceae bacterium
CATGAGATATCGAGGCTTCTGCCGGTTCTTTCGCAGTCGATATCCGAGATCCAAAAAAAGTACCCCGAGTATCAATGCATCATCCCTGTTGCCCCCAATATCGACAAAAAGCTCTTTGAGGACGCAGCCCTTCCGGCGTCTTGCCGTCTGATTCAGCAGGGGGCCATCGAAGCCCTCGCAGCATCGGATGCCGCAGTCATAGCTTCGGGCACATCCACGCTTCAGGCGGCCCTTCTGGAAACACCCATGGTGGTTGTATACAAACTTTCTCCGATCACTTATTTCGTCGGAAAGCTTATCGTCAAGGTCAGGTATATCGGCCTGGTGAACCTGCTGCTTGAAAACTCTGTGCAGGATGACACCGGCCTCCGGATCAAAGAACTGCTTCAGGATAATGCTTCCGCTGCGAATATCTTTTCCGAACTATGTAATATTATAGACAAGCGTATATATCGGGATGAGATGCTGGCGCAGTTGTCCAAGATCAGGGGATTATATAAAGGCAAGAGCGCTTCGGCGAGGGTTGCCGAGATGGTTGCGGAACTCTGCAATGCATAATCCGGATGGGAGGGAGGCACTGAAGTCTTTATAATGCGATGCGAAACCGTATTCAGTCGCCAATAGTTAAAATTGTCCTCAGATATAAGCCTGTTTATGAATCAATGGGCGGGTATGAAAATCTTCAAAGGTATCGCTATAAAGCCTTCGGTGCCTCCCTCCCATCCGGATTTGAGAATCTATGATGCTGATGTACATTCTTTATAACATTCTCTATGCTGTAGTCCTGCTTTTCATACTCCCTTTCGAGTATTTCAAGCGGCCCGCGGATTTGCGGGGCCGCTGGCTGAAGGAGCGGCTGGGATTTCCGTCTGCATCTCCCAATGCCCATGGGGTTATATGGGTCCATGCCGTATCAGTCGGAGAGGTCATTGCCTCCATCCCCTTGTTAAAGAGACTTAAGGCAGCATATCCCGACAAGGAGATATTGCTTTCGACGGTTACCGACACCGGACAGAAGGTTGCAAGAGAAAGGGCCGGAGATATGGCCAGGATAATCTATATCCCTTTCGACATGACTTTTGCAGTTGCGAATGCGTTTTACCGCGTGCGGCCCGATCTTTTTGTTATCATGGAGACCGAACTCTGGCCCGTCATAATACATTTTTTCAAAAAACGCGGGGTCCCCGTGCTGCTCATGAACGGCAGGCTGTCGGAGAAGTCCGTGAGGGGATATCTGAAGCTCCGCTTCTTTTTTGATCAGGTGGTGAAAGACATCTCTTTTTTCTGCATGCAGGATGATGTATATGCCGGGAGGATCATTTCTCTCGGGGCAGAGACGGAGAACGTCAAAGCAACGGGGAATTTCAAATTTGATACGAAGCCTTCAGCTCCTGTCCCGGCCTGGACCGGGATACTGACCGCACCGGTCCTCATTGCCGGCAGCACTCACCGCCTGGAAGAAGATATCGCCCTGGACCTTTTCACGCAGCTTATTCCCGACAACCCGACGCTTAATCTCATAATTGCACCGCGCCATCCGGAAAGATTCAGGGATGTGGAAGATATTGTAAAAAAGCGGGGCATCAAATATGTGAAGAGATCGGAGATAAAAGATAGCACGGAAGCGCGGAAGCGCGGAAGCTCGGAAGGGAATGAGTCCTTGGATTCGGAACTTCCGAGCTTCGGAACTTCCGAGCTTAGTTCTTCCGCACTTGTTGTAATCCTTGACGTTATGGGGGAACTTTCATCCGTCTACGGTGCCGCCGATATCGCCATTATGGGCGGGAGCTTTATTGAACATGGAGGACAGAATCCCCTGGAGCCGGCCTTTTGGGGTAAGGCTATAGTCTGCGGCCCCCACATGGAGAATTTCCCGTTTATCGATGAATTCTACCGCAGCGGAGCAGCGGTAATGGCCGGGAGAGAGAATCTCTACGGAACAGTGAGAGAAATTCTCGGTTCGCCCGGAAGGATAGAACGAATGGGTAAAGCTGCTAAAGAATTGTACGAAAAAGATGCGGGGGCGACCGGCCGGGCAATGGAGATAGTTAAGAAATATATCTGACCCGATCTTTATCGAAGGCAGTATCTGCTGAAATGCACCTGCTGCTTTGAAGCACAATTGCAACGGACGATTGAATAAAGGTAAAATGCCCAATAGGCCCCGATAGGGGCGGGGAGAAAGACCGCAGTTTTATTCGGGAATCTATGATGGAAAATGACAGGATAAATCTCGCGCGAAACTTTATCAAGGCGATCTTGAAGACAAAGAAAATGCTTCAGATCTATCCCTCCAATAATGTCATTTATATTGCCGCCATCGATGAAGCCTATGCCATGGCAAAAGAATATTTGGACCTGCATGGCGACCTTACGTTACAAATAAAACCCGCCGAGATATCGGTCGAAACTGAACAGGTCTACCAGAGCCCCGGAAAGGCGGACAACTTTGCCCTATTTTTCTTTAAAGAAGGGATCAGGGAAGTGATATTCAGAGAGTCACTTTCCAAGTCTGAACTCGAAGATTTCCTGAAGCTGACGGGGACAGACTTTGAGAAGGACGACTCCGGTGATGATTTCCTTTCCGCCGCGTGGAGCAGGAGCTTTGAGGCCATCAAGTTTACCATAGATGACGTAGCTTATCTCGAATCTGACGAGAGCTTTGGGGGGGGGCAGGACAGCGGTCCGGGAGAGACCCCTGAAAGACCGGGTTCAGTAGGCGGACCAAGCAAATCTGATCTATCTCCTGAGGGGAATGCTCCTGGATTAGGTGCCCTGTTTTCTTTCGGCCTCGACATGCAAGGGGATCCCATCCCTGGGGAGACCCTTGGAGGTGAAGCATATGCTCAGGGGCGCAAGGAAGACAATAGTCTATCAAAGGCTTATCAGGATGCCCTTGCCAAGGAAGATGCCATTGCGGTTGCCGTCGGCGAGCTTACGACAGAAGAGAGAGGAATAATGCTTGCCGAAATGGAAATAGATCCCTCCGAAAAGAGCGATCAACTTGCGACAATTCTCGTTGCGATGCTCTCGAAATCCGGCCCCCCCGCCGACGCCGGCAAGCTGACCAGGGCATTGGAAGACCTTATCCTTTTTTCGTTCAGACGGAACGACCTTGGTTCTGCCCTTACCGCCTTTCGCATGATTGAAGACATTCCTGTCGAGCAGCGTGAGGAGCCTGGGCTAAAAGAGCAGATCGCCAACTTCTTCTCTTTTTGCAGATCGGCGGATGTGATAGACAAGCTGGGGAGCATGCTTGACTCTTCGAAGGAATTTAATGAAGAGGCCTTGCAGGAATATGCGCGACATCTCGGAGGGGAATCGCTTTATTCCTTCATTGCCCTTCTGGAGCGTCTCGAAAATATACATGCCAGGAGAATGGTAAATAATATTCTTATTCGCCTCGGAAAGCAGAATATCCGGGTGCTTTGCGACCGTCTGAAAGACCCCTTATGGTATGTTGTAAGAAACATGGTCTATATCCTGCGGAACATCGGGGACAATTCCGTTTTGGATGACATCCTGACGGTAGCCGGGCATGATCATCCCAGGGTGAGACTGGAAGTTGTGAAGGCCCTGCACGATTTCAGGAGTGTGAAGGCACTCCAGGCCTTGAAAGAGTTTTTCGACGACAGAGATTCGACGGTCAGGCTGTCCTCCATAACCGTGATCGGCGCCATGGCAAAGGAGAACACCGGTGCCAGTCTGTTCGCACGGGATGCCGTCGTCGCCAAGATCAGGGAAAAGGGATTCGAGGAAAGGGATTTCAAAGAGAAGAAATCTTTTTACGAAACGCTGGCCTTGCTGCATGACAGAACAGCAGATGAATATATGATAGACATATTGAAAAAGAAAAGCATCTTCGGCGGCAGAAAAAATGCTGAAAACAGGGCATGCGCTGCGTATTACCTTGGATTGGCCAAATGCAGGGAGGCGCTTCCGCACCTCGAGAAACTGAGAGGATCTTCGGATGCGCTCTTAAGGGAGCACGCGACAGCCGCAATACAGAGGATAAGCAATGCATAACCCGCGCTCCCAGGCGATCAAGGAAGCAAAGGACATAGTAAACAGGCTTGCGATTATTCTAAAGATAGGCCAGACATATAGCGCTGACAATGAAGCAGTAGTCAAGGCGGTGGATGCTTTTGTGGAGATGGTCACCCCGGTGCTGCGCAACGAAAAATCGATAGTCATCGAACTTCTGGGCGAATATTTTCATCTTAACGAATCGCGGATCCGCTACACAGTCCAGTACTATGTGAATTTCGATTTTCTGATGGGCGAGTTCCGAAAACGCGGGCTCGGCAGCATAACTTTCAACGATACGATATCGCGCCGTGACCTCCAGGACTTCATGAGGGCTTTCCTGTCATGCCCGTCCTCCGACTCTCCTTTTGTTACACTGAAAGGGGCCGCAGAAACCATCGACTCCATCGACATCGGGACCCTCAAGCAGGCGCGGGAAGGCAATCTCATCGATAAGAGGCATACGCTCAGACGGACTTATTTCAATGCCGTATCCCATTTGAAAACGGTAGTCGGCCGGGTCAAGGGAGGCGAAAATGTCGACATAAAAAAGGCCAGGCTGGTCGTCAACTCTCTTGTCGATTTGATACTCCAGGAAGAGCAGATGCTTATCAGCATGACTGCGATAAAGGACTATGATGAATATACTTATCATCATTCGGTCAATGTGAGCATTCTCTCCATAGCCCTCGGCATGAAGCTGGGACTGAACAAAAAGAGATTGTCCGAACTCGGAATCGCCGCCTTTCTTCATGACGTCGGCAAAGTTACTATTCCGGACGGCATTCTGAATAAACCGTCGGCATTCGACAATAACGAGTGGGAAATCATGAGGAGTCATCCTGAAGAGGGCGTCAAAAAGATCCTGAGTATCATGAAAATGGATGCTTTGACGGTCAGAAGCGCTATAGTTGCGTACGAACACCATCTGAATTATGACGGCTCCGGATATCCTGACGTGCCGGATTCCCATAGGCTGGACTTCTATTCCAACATAGTTACAATCGCCGACAGGTTTGACGCCATGACCTCCGCAAGGGTTTACTCGCGCATCCCTAAGCCTCCTGAAGAGGCGCTGCATATCCTGCTTCAAAGCTCCGGAAAAGATGTTGATCCGACGCTTATCAAGATGTTCACCAAGATGATCGGGGTTTTCCCCATAGGAACATTTGTGGCCCTTGATACGCGTGAGCTGGGAGTGGTATATCGCGGCAATTCCACGCAGCCGGATAGACCGATCATTGTTCTGGTTGCCGACAGCCAGGGACAGAAGGTGGAGAACACCCTTGTCGATCTGACGGATAGGGGGTTTGACGGCCGCTATCGCAGGACAATCAGAAAGACCCTCGATTCAAATAAATATGACATTAAC
>JBGOVD010000378.1:0-2773 GCA_041477935.1 Dissulfurispiraceae bacterium
CACCCTGCCGCCGTTTGTAACGATGTTGCTTCCGCTGAATGAAGTGCCGGCGTGAAAGACCTTCACTCCCTCGATTTTTTTCGCCGCTTCGAGCCCTTCGATAACATCGCCTTTTGCGTATTTGCCGGGATAACCCTTGGATGCAAGCACAACGCATACCGCGGGTTCGGGCTTCCACCGGACTTCGAGTTCCGAAAGCTTGCCATCAGTCAGCGCAAGGCAGATGTCGAGGAGGTCGGTAGAGAGCCTCGACAGCACCGGCTGCGTTTCAGGATCTCCGAGCCTGCAGTTGAATTCCAGAACAGATGCCTTGTTGTTGTCGATCATGAGACCGGCATAGAGGATGCCCTTGTATTTGATTCCCTCCGATTTCATTCCTTCGATCACGGGTCTCATGATGGTATCTACGATCTCTTTTTCGAATTCCGGAGTGATGATAGGTGCAGGGCTGTATGCGCCCATGCCGCCGGTATTCGGGCCGGCGTCGCCGTCGAAGACCCGCTTGTGGTCCTGAGAGCTCACCATGGGCACGATCGTCTCACCGTCTGTAAATACCATGAAGGAGGCTTCTTCGCCATGCAGGCATTTCTCTACTACGACCCTGTCGCCGGCATCGCCGAAGGCCCTGTCTTTCATTATGAGCCTCAGCGCATCTATCGCCTCATCCACAGTGGATGCCACGATTACACCCTTTCCGGCAGCAAGACCGTCGGCCTTTATGACGATAGGGGCGCCCATCATCCTGACGTGGTCTTCTGCGTGGATATATGATGAGAAGACTTTGTATTCGGCGGTCGGTATACGATATCGCCGCATGAAATCCTTTGCGTAGACCTTGCTCGATTCGAGCATCGCCGCAGCCTTTGTAGGCCCCAGTATCCTTCTGCCTTCTTTTTCGAAGACATCGACAATGCCCTTGGACAGCGGGTCTTCGGGTCCGACGATGGTCAGATCGACCCATTCGTACTTTACGAAATCGAGCAGGGCGCCGAAATCATCGGGCGCGACCTCAATGCATTCTGCGAGTTCAGCGATACCGGCATTGCCGGGCGTGCAATAAATCTTGTCCACCTTCTGGGACTGGGAAAGTTTCCATGCCAGCGCATGTTCCCTTCCGCCACCGCCTACGATAAGAATTTTCATGTTATTCCCTTCCTCGGATTAATATTTCCATCAGTGTCTGAAATGCCTTGCGCCCGTGAGTATCATGGCCACCCCGTATTCATCGGCGGCCTTTATGACCTCTTCGTCTTTAACAGAACCTCCCGGCTGGACGACGGCAGTGACGCCGACTTCGGCCAGGACATCGATCCCGTCCCTGAACGGGAAAAAGCCGTCGGATGCCGCGACTGAACCTTTGAGGGATTCACAGGCGTTGAGGGCGCCTATCTTTGCCGATTGGACTCTGCTTGTCTGACCGATGCCGATGCCGAGCGTTCGGTCCCTGAAGGCATAGACTATGGCGTTGGACCGCACATGCTTGCAGACCTTCCATGCAAAGGCCAGTGCTGCCCGCTCATCCTGTGTAGGCTGGCGCTGTGTGACTGCCTTGAGAGACATCACATCCTCGGACGAATAGTCCCATTCCTGCAGAAGCATCCCTCCTGCAACACGCTTCATGTCCCAGGAGCCCGGCTTCCCCTTTTCCTGCAGAATCATCTCGGGCAATTCAAGGAGCCTGACATTAGGCTTTTGGGACATGATATCCAGGGCCTCCGTGGTGAATGAAGGGGCTATCACAACTTCGAGAAAGAGGTCGACCATGGAAACGGCAACCTCGGCATCTACCTGGGAATTGAACGCTACGACTCCGCCAAAGGCCGAGACGGGGTCTGTTTTCAGAGCTTTTTTATAGGCATCCGCAGCGGTCTCTCCAAGGCCGACGCCGCAGGGATTGTTATGTTTTATGATGGCGCAGGCCTTCCTGTCGAATTCGATGGCAAGCAGCAGGGCCGAATTGGTGTCGAGCCAGTTGTTGAACGACATCTGCTTTCCCTGCAGCAACCGGGCATCCGGCAGACAGAGACCGTTCGTTCTTTCTTTGTAAAGTGCCGCTTTCTGCTGGGGGTTCTCTCCGTATCGCAGTACCGCAGACTGCTTCAGGGAGGTCGTCAGGAAATCGGGAAAAGTGAACTCCTTATCGATCACTGACGAGAGATAGTCGGCTATCAGCGTGTCATACCGTGATGTGTGGGCAAAGACCTTCCTCGCGAGTTTGAGCTTTGCAGTCCTGCTGATCTCGCCGCCCGACTTCTTTATCTCTTCGAGTATGGCGGTATAGTCGGCAGGGTCTACAACAACGGCGACGTCAGCGAAATTCTTCGATGCGGCTCTGAGCATGGTCGGGCCGCCGATGTCGATATTCTCTATGGCCTCGTCGAAGGTCACGTTGGGTTTTGAAATAGTTTTTTCGAATGGATATAGGTTGACGGCAACAAGATCTATGGTACCGATCCCGTGCCTTTGTATGTCTTCCATGTCTTTGGGATTATTGCGGCGAGAAAGCAGGCCGCCGTGGATTTTAGGGTGGAGCGTCTTCAGTCTGCCGTCCAGCATTTCGGGGAATCCCGTGTAATCCGAAACTTCCACGACCGGTATCCCCGCATCTCGGAGGGCCTTTGCAGTTCCGCCTGTCGACAGTATCTCCACGCCAAGTGATACCAATTCTTTTGCAAATTCAACAGCGCCCGTCTTGTCGGATACGCTGATAAGAGCTCTTCTGATCATGAACACCTCCTGAAATAACCATTTGTGCTCTGAAAGGGCTGTCCGG
>JBGOVD010000119.1:0-6485 GCA_041477935.1 Dissulfurispiraceae bacterium
CCTTTGCCTGCAACGATGAAGCCGTCTGCAGTGATCAGTTCACCCGCAAGAGTGACAAACGACAGTTCATGGTTCTGAGAGTTCTTTCTAAGTTCGAGGGCTGATGAAAGATCATTAACAATAAATACATCCTTAAGTACTGCACAGGCAATGGCCTGCGCCTCAGTGCTCTCAAAACTGATGAAGTCCGAGGCCTTGCCGATGATTCCTGCCCCTGCTGGAGAAAAGAAATCGGCAGGCGAATCAGTAATTCTGAGGCAGAGATCGGTATAAAGGATGGAAGTCTTGCCGAGGTTTTTCTCCTTTATTATGGAGATCGCGGCAAAGACGTCGTCGATTTTTTCAATTATAAGCGAATTGACCTTTTCGGAAAGCGCTGCTTCAATTGCTACTTCGTAGTCCTTCCCAGCGCTGATGATATTAGAAAGTATTGCGGGAGACAGGTGCTTGCTCTCTTCGGATTCAGCCAGGAACTCGTATAGAGATTTGTCGACAATAAGTTCTTTGAGAGAAGATAGCCTGGAGAGATTTCCGGCCAGCTCCTCCTTTTCCGTTGAGAGGAGTGCTTTTTTGTTTTCAATATCTTCCCGCAGCCTGGAGATTTCGGCATTCATCTCTTCCTTTTCTTCATGCAACCTTGATATCTCGCCTCTTCTGCCCTCAATCTCTCCGCTGAGTTCGACTATAAGCCTTTCGCTCTCCAGTAGATTACCGGCAATGCCTTCCTTGTCCCGTACGGAGGACGATTCGCGATAGTCCAGGGTCTCCAGGGAGGACTGGAGTTTATGAAGATCATTTCTCCGGCTGCTAAGCGTGTCGGATAACCTGAAAAGTTCTCTTCTCTTGTTTTCGAGCTCCCCTTCCTTGTCTCCGATGGCAAGCTCTATATTGGCCGCCCAGTCCTTTTTTTCCTTCAGGGCTTCGGTGATTTCGCCGATTTGCGTAAGCAGGTTTTTCTCGGCATCCTCCAGCTCCGATATCTTGCTGAGGAGGGACTCTTTCTTCGAGTCGAGCTCATCAATATATCCGTAGAGGCGTGTTATGTCCTCTTTCTTGTTCTCGACCATGGTTTTCATCACGGCCGATTCCTTCTCGAGTTCCGAAATGCCCCTGGCCTTTTCATTCAAGCGGGTTTCAAGTTCGGTGAGGACCTTCTCTTTTTCGAGTATTTCGATCCGCTTTGAAGCAATACCGGTTTCGAGCACCGAAAACTCGGACCTCTTGATCGAAAGTCCTTCCTTGAGCCGCTCTATTTCGATATTCAGCGCTTCCAATGTGCTTTTGAAGCGGATACAGTCCCTGCGGGCAATTCTCAGGTCTAGTCCCCTGAACTCAGCCAGCAGCCTTTTGTATCGTTCGGCCTTCTTTGCGAGCCTGTCGAGGCTGTTGATCTGGCGCCTTATCTCGACTATTATGTCATTGATCCGCTGGAGATTTTCCTTGGATGAACTGAGTTTTGAAAGGGCTTCGGCCCTTCTAACCTTATACTTCATGACCCCTGCGACCTCTTCGATGAGGAATCGCCGATCAAGGGGTTTCGAATTCAATATTTCGGCGATCCTGCCCTGGTCGAGGATCGAATAGCTCTTTACATCGAGGCCTGTGTCGAGGAATAAATCCTTTATATCTTTCAGGCGGCACGAACGCTTATTAAGGATATAATCACTCTCGCCGGAGCGGTATAGTCTTCTTGCAACCTCTATTTTATCCTGGGAAGAGTCGTCGGAAGCCTCGCCGTTACCCTCAGCCTTAGGCAGTTTGACGGCGGTGGAGAGAACGAGGCGCACTTCGGCCATGCCCTTGGATTTCTTGGTCGCAGAGCCCTGGAAGATAACTTCCTCCATCTTCTCTCCCCTGAGGCTCTTGGCGCTCTGTTCGCCCAGCACCCACCTGAAGGCGTCAACGACATTGCTCTTGCCGCAACCGTTCGGCCCGACGATGCAGGTTATGCCGTCGTGAAGCTGAAGTGTGGTTTTGTCTCCGAAGGATTTGAACCCTGCAAGATCGATCTCTTTTATTTTCATACGACCTTAATTGTACTTATTGAGGGAAGGAGGGGTCAAGTTCTGAATTTGCCTTAAGAATTGGTAATGCGGCAATAAGATTTTTTAATTTGACCGTAAACTTTTCCCTATATTAACCTGTAGTGCAATTAATGGAGGCACCTTTGTCTCTAATCGCGTAAAAGGTAGTAAAAACAAATAAAGAGGAGGAATTTATGCCGAAGAAGTATGATACTCCATTGCTGGATGAGCTGGAGAAAGGCGCTTTCCCGAGCTTCGTCACCGAGATTAAGAAAGCGGCGAAGTTGACGGAAATGGCAAATGATGAGCTGGGTGTGCTCGAAAAGTGCTACCGTGAAAGAAAGACCCACTGGAAACACGGCGGAATCGTAGGCGTCAGAGGGTACGGCGGCGGCGTTATCGGAAGGTATTCCGATGTCCCCGAGGAATTTCCGGCAGTAGCACATTTTCACACTGTCAGAATCAACTCCATATCCGGCTATTTCTACAAGTCATCTGATCTGAGGACAATCTGCGACATCTGGGACAAATATGGAAGCGGTCTGACTAACATGCATGGTTCGACCGGTGACCTGGTTCTTCTCGGAACAACGACAGATAAACTCGAGCCGATCTTCGCCGAATTCTCGTCGAGAGGCTGGGACCTTGGCGGATCGGGTTCCGCTTTGAGGACCCCGAGCTGCTGCGTCGGCGCTGCAAGATGCGAATGGTCGAACATCGACACCATGGGCATCACCTATGCTATCACCCAGGAATTCCAGGATGAAATGCACAGGCCGGCATTCCCCTATAAGTTCAAATTCAAGACCGCAGGCTGCGCCTGCGACTGTATCGCCTCAATAGCCCGCGCAGACTGCTCGATCATCGGCACCTGGAAGGGCAACATTGCCGTCGACCAGGCCCAGGTCAAGTGGTACGAGAGCAAGGGCATGAACGTCACGACTGAGGTTGTCGACATGTGCCCCACCAATTGCATGACGTATGATGGAAAGGCCCTCAAGATCGACGATGCCAACTGCTCGCGCTGCATGAACTGCATCGCCAAGATGGGCAAGGCCTTGAAGGCAACCGGAGAAAAGGGAGCCACTATCCTTATCGGCAGCAAGGCCCCGTTCGTAGTCGGCGCGACCCTTTCATGGGTCATCGTTCCATTCATTAAGATGGAGCCGCCTTACACCGAGTTCTTCGATCTGATCAGGAAGATGTGGGAGTGGTGGGATGAGCATGGAAAGAACAGGGAAAGGATCGGCGAGCTCATTATCCGCCGCGGCATGAGAGAGTTCCTCGAGTACATCGGCCTCGATCCGGTGCCTCAGATGGTCAAAGAGCCCAGAAGAGATCCTTTCTGGTTCTGGACCGAAGAAGACCTGACAAAATAATTATTTAAACAATAATAATACAGGAGGACTATCATGGCATTACCGCAAAGAAGAACCGACATCGGACCACCTCATTTTAAAGATTACCTTCCGCCCGTCATCCAGAAGAATTACGGGGACTGGGCTTATCACGAGATACTGAGCGGCGGCGTTATGGTCCATGTGGCCAACAGCGGCGACAAGATATGGACCGTGAGGGTTGCCTCTCCGAGGCTCCTGAGCACCACCACTCTCAGGGAGATGTCCGATATAGCAGAGAAATACTGCGGCGGCTATCTCAGGTTTACCACAAGGAACAACATCGAACTCCTCGTTTCCGATGAGAAGCAGCTCCAGCCGTTGCTTGACGAGCTGAAGGCGAAGAAAATACTGATCGGCGGACTTGGCGACAGCCTTCACGGTTATCATATCACCAATATCGTCCATACCCAGGGATGGATACATTGCCATAGCGCATGTACCGATGCGTCCGGTCTTGTTAAGGCCATCATGGACGACCTGTCCGAGTACTTCAACGAAAAGACCACGCCCGGCAAGGTCAGACTGGCTGTTGCCTGCTGCACCAATATGTGCGGCGCGGTCCACTGCTCCGATATCGCTATCGTTGCCATCCACAGGAAGGTGCCGAGGATCGAGCACGAGAGCATAAAGAATATGTGCGAAGTCCCCTCGACCATAGCATGTTGCCCGACCGGCGCTATCAGCCCCGACCCGGCAAAGAAGAGCATCAAGATCAATAACGACAAGTGTATGTACTGCGGAAACTGCTACTCTGTTTGCCCTGCTCTCCCGATCTCGGATCCCGAGAATGACGGTGTTGCCATCGTCGCGGGTGGAAAGGTCGGCAGCCTGAGAGCCCATCCGAAGTTCTCGAAGCTCGTTATTCCTTATATCCCGAATAACCCGCCGAGATGGCCTGAAGTGACGACTGCGGTAAGGAAGATTCTCGAAGCATACATCGCCGGTGCGAAAAAGCACGAGAGAGTCGGCGAATGGATCGAGAGGATCGGTTGGGAGAAGTTCTTCGGTATCACCGGCTTCCCCTTCACCTTCCAGCACATTGATGACTTCACCATCGCAAGAGAGACGTTCAGGACATCGGCAGCGTTTAAATGGTAAAATGACGGCAGAGCGGAGGGAGTCTGCGGACTCCCTCCGTATAACTGCTGAACGAAAGGGGTGCGACAATGGAAAAGGCAGAGCTCAAGCAGAAGATATACGATCTCGTAGAGAAATCCACGGGTAAGAAGAAGCTTAAGGCGGGCGACATCAAGAAGACCTTCAGAGCTGAAGGACTCACCGACGATGAGATCAAGGACGCCTTGAAAGATCTTATGGATGAAGGCACGCTTATTTATACCTATTTCGGCGGCAGCTACGTGGAGATTCCCGCGAAAGAATAGTCCCGGATAGCATCGGACAGGAAAAGAAAAAGCGGATAACGCAGTGCGCTATCCGCTTTTTTAGTGGTCAGGCCTGAGAAAACGGAGCATCACTTCATGCGTCTCTCTGTTCGTTGATTTTTATCAGGGCGGGGAATAAAATAGAACAGGCCGGCAGTCGAGGGGAGGGAAATGATTCGATTTGAGGGCGTCCATAAATGGTTCAAGAATCTCCACGTGCTCAATGATGTCAATCTGCGAGTGCAGGAGAATGAGATCGTCGTGGTCTGCGGCCCGTCAGGGTCGGGGAAATCGACCCTTATACGGACGATCAACCGGCTTGAGCCCATCGACAAAGGCAAGCTCATTGTCGACGGCATGGATGTGACGGACAGGAAGATCGCTATAAATACCCTTCGCGCCGAAATCGGCTTTGTCTTTCAGCAATTCAATTTATATCCGCATCTTACAGCCCTGAAAAATATCACGCTCGCCCCTATAAAGGTCAGGAAATTGCCTGTGAAGGAGGCTGAAACCCTGGCACTGGCTCTTCTCGATCGGGTAGGCCTCGCGGACAAACGCGACGCCCATCCTGCACAACTCTCCGGCGGACAGCAACAGAGAGTCGCGATAGCGCGCTCGCTCGCCATGAAACCCAAGATTATGCTCTTTGATGAACCCACATCGGCCCTTGATCCGGAGATGATCGGAGAGGTCCTGGCCGTCATCAAGGATCTTGCTCATACAGGGATGACGATGGTTGTAGTTACACATGAGATGGGATTTGCGAGGGAGGTATGCGACCGTGTAGTCTTCATGGATTACGGGGTGATTCTCGAGGAGGCCAAGCCGAACGACTTTTTCTCAAACCCGAAGCATGATCGGGCGCGGCAATTCCTGAAGCAGATACTTTCACCGATGCATTGCGAATTGTAGGGGCAACCCTGCGTGGTTGCACTCTTGCGGGCGGCCACGCGGGGCCGCCCATACCAATATGACCCAGAGGAGGGATTATGAGAAAAGCAGCATGGAGCATTCTTATCGCGGGAATTACACTCTGTTTGATGATGGGGACTGTCTTCGCAGCCGATACGCTTGATGCCGTCAAGCAAAAAGGTGTGCTGGTAGTTGGTGTGAAGGATTCCACTCCACCCTTCGGGTATGTGGACCAAAAGACCCGCACCATTGTCGGTTATGATGTAGACATGGTTGCGGCTATCGCGAAGAAACTTGGCGTAAAGCTCGAGATAAAACCTGTTACTTCGGCAAGCCGCATGCCGCAGCTCCTGGAAGGTAACATCGACATTATTGCCGCCACGATGACCAAGACTGCCGAGAGGGCCAAGCAGATCGATTTCAGTTATACCTACTTTCTGACAGGCCAGAAGTTCCTTGTCAAGAAAGGTACAGTCAGGAAGCTGGCAGATTTGAATGGGAAGAAGATCGGAACGAGCAAGGGGTCCACGTCGGAGCAGAACGCTAAGAAGGCACTCCCTGATTCCACGGTCCTCTCATTTGATGACTATCCCCAGGCATTTCTGGCATTGCAGCAGGGCAAGGTATTCGCCGTTACCACTGACGAATCCATACTTGCAGGCATGCTGTCCAAGGCCCCTAATAAAAACCAGTTCGAGATACCGGACATCACGATATCCGATGAACCCTATGGCCTTGGCGTGAAGAAAGGGGACGCGAAATTA
>JBGOVD010000184.1:0-5037 GCA_041477935.1 Dissulfurispiraceae bacterium
CTTTCATGTATGCCTCGAAAAGACATGCGGACATAAAGAGGAAGTGAAACAACCCGAGGCGTCATCATAGGTAGGGGCGAACGGCCGTTCGCCCCTACAAATTCATGAATCCACATAAACCTTTCATCATAGGCATCGGAGGCGCACACAGCACCGTCGGCAAGACATCACTTGCAGCCGCGCTCATCAGACAACTGATGCAGCATCCGTCCTATCCGCTCGGGAATAAGCCCCGCCTCGGGGCAGTCAAATACACCAAAACGGAGCTCTATGCTTCACTTATCGAAGATGAAACCCTTATAAAGCAGGAAGACAAAGATACGGCCCGCCTTTCTGCTGCTGGAGCCGAAAAGGTCCTCTGGATCAGGTCTCCGCGCGAAGAGCTTGAAGAGCTCCTCTCCCTGGCCCTTTCCAAACTGGCGGAACTCGACGGCATAGTGATCGAAGGCAACAGCGCGATTGAGTTTGCGAAGCCCGATATTGTAATATTTATATTCGGGGAGTCGAAAAAGAGCACAAAGCCTTCCGCGGAAAGACTTATTAAGCAAGCCGATATCGTCATCGCTCCCGGGGCGGCCGAAACAATTATAAGCAGCACGGCTAAATTGTTCACCCTGAAAGACTACCCCTATTTATTTGACGACAAGGCCATACAGGGTATAATAAATCTCATGGAAGAAATCATGAAACAAAAAGAGATGGAACGCCTCCTGAAAGAAAGAGCGGTTGACGGGAAGATTTCTTGCACCGTGGCGCGGAAGATCGCAGAGGATCTCGATGTGCCATACGGGGATGTGGGCGCGACAGCGAATGAGCTGAAGATCAAGATCAAGAGTTGCGAGCTCGGCTGCTTCTGATGGGCATCATCTTTTTCGAGCTGGCGCTTACCGGCTATTTCGTTGCGACTATCATCAGCATCATAGATCTGTTCAGGGGCGGCAAGGAATCGTCGAAACTGATGCTCGCCTTTTCGGCAGCCGGGTTTGCACTCCATACCGCGGCCATCATCTTCCGGTATGTCGCGGGCGGCCACCTGCCTGTAACAAGCATGCACGAGGCGGCCTCATTCTTTGCGTGGTGCGTGGTCCTTATTTACTTCTTCCTGGAATACAGGTACAAGATCGGTATCATGGGCTCATTTATTCTCCCAATCGTCCTTCTTTTGATGATAACTTCGGCGTTTCTCCCGCGGGCGATGGCGCCCCTCGCTCCTGCTCTCAGAAGCCACTGGCTGTGGATACATACTATATTCGCATTTATCTCCAACGCGGCCTTTGCGGTTGCCTTCGGCATAGGCACCATGTACCTGCTGCAGGAACATTACCTGAAATCAAAACACCGGGGCGGACTCTTTCAGAGGCTCCCCAGCCTGCAGGTGCTGGATGAGATCAACCATAAATTGATAAATATAGGATTTCCATTTCTGACCATGGCAATCATCACCGGATCGCTCTGGGCCGAAAGCGCATGGGGACGCTTCTGGAACTGGGACCCCAAGGAAGTCTGGTCTCTCATCACATGGTTCATCTATGCGGTCGTGCTGCACCTCAGACTTACTTCCGGATGGAGAAAAAAGAGGGCCGCCATGCTGTCGGTCATAGGGTTTATCGTAGTATTATTCACCTTCTTCGGTGTCAATTTTCTGTTGAAAAGCGTCCATACGTTCCAATGAACATCCTCGTTATAGGACTCAATCACAAGACTGCATCCGTAGAGATCAGGGAGAGACTCGCATTCAACGGCCCTAAGCTCGAAGAAGGATTGCTCGCCATCAGGCAACTCAAGGGAGTAATCGAGGCCGCACTGCTTTCGACGTGCAACAGGGTGGAGATATATGCATCTGTAAGCGATATCGAGACTGCGACCGAAGCGGTGAAGGACTTCATCTCCAGGTTTCATAATATCGGCAGGCCGGAGTTCGAGAAGGCCCTTTATGTTCATCAGACTGCCGTTGCGACACGTCATGTCTTCAGGGTGGCATCCAGCCTCGATTCCATGATTGTCGGAGAGCCCCAGATTCTCGGCCAGCTAAAGGATGCGTTCGAATTCGCCCTTTCTAAAAAGACGACCGGGGTCATTCTGAACCGGCTCATGAAAAAGGCCATCTCGACCGCGAAAAGGGTTAGGACCGAAACCAGGATCGCCGAAAATGCCGTATCTATAAGCTTTGCTGCCGTGGAACTCGCAAAGAAGATTTTCACCGAACTCGCCGGCAAATCGTTCATGCTCCTGGGCGCCGGTGAAATGGCTGAACTTGCAGCGAGGCACCTCATAAATAACGGCGTCACCGACGTAAAGGTCGCCAACCGGACCTATGACCGCGCATGCGAACTGGCGCAGGATTTCTGCGGCTGCGCCGTACGCTTCGAGGATTTTGTCCATGAGCTTGTCAACACTGATATCCTTATCTGCTCCACCGGGGCGCCTTCCTTCATCCTTTTCAGGGACCAGATGCAGAAGGTGATGAAGGAAAGAAAGCACAGGCCCGTTTTCCTTATCGACATATCGGTCCCCAGGAATATCGATCCCGAGATCAATAAGATCGACAACGTCTATCTCTATAATGTCGATGACCTGCAGGAAGTGATCGAAACGAATATCCTCGAAAGAAAAAAAGAAGCCGCAAAGGCCGAGACCATCATAGATGAGGAGGTCGGGAAATTCGCCCACTGGACCTCCACTTTAGATTCGGTCCCGGTCATCGTCGCCCTCAGGCAAAAAGCCGATGATATCAAGAGGGAGGAGATCGAAAGATTCAGGAACAGGTTCCCGGATCTCGACAAGGACAAGATGGAAGCGGTCGAAAACCTGGCCAATGCTATAACGAACAAGCTGATGCATAATCCGACCGTTGCTCTCAGGGAGAGCGCGGAAGACCGGGAGATGATGACTATTATTATAAAAAAACTTTACGGGATAGATGGTGAAGATGAAGAATAGGAAAATAATTATCGGTACGAGGGCAAGCAAACTTGCGCTGTGGCAGGCTGAGTGGGTTAAGTCCGAACTGCAGCGCCTCTACCCGGGCATCGGAGTGGAGCTGAACAAGATCAAAACAACAGGCGACAAGATACTCGATGTTCCGCTCGCAAAGGTAGGCGGCAAGGGTCTCTTCGTTAAAGAGATAGAAGAAGCGATGCTTCGGAGCGAGGCCGACATCGCAGTACACAGCATGAAGGATGTTCCTACCGAATTCCCGGAAGGTTTGCATCTCGCCGTCATCTGCAAGCGCGAAGATCCCCGCGATGCCTTCATCACCGGCAGGAAATCGAATGTAGGGGCGCATCACGATGCGCCCATGAAGTTCGCAGATATAAAACAAGGCGCGGTGATCGGCACCAGCAGCCTCAGGCGTTCATGTCAGCTCCTTCATATCAGGCCCGACCTGAAGATCGCACAGCTGCGCGGCAATCTCGACACTCGCATCAGGAAGCTGGACGAAGGACAGTTCGACGCGATCATCCTTGCCGCGGCAGGGGTCAAGAGACTCGGATGGTCCGAAAGGATAACCGAAATACTCTCGACCGAAACAAGTCTGCCCGCAATAGGACAGGGCGCCATAGGCATCGAATGCAGGACTGACGGCAATATCAACGATCTCATAGCACCGCTTAACGATCCTGAAACCTCCGTATGTGTGCGGGCCGAGAGGGCCTTCCTGAAGAAACTCGAAGGCGGCTGTCAGGTCCCGATCGCTGCGTATGCGAGACTTGAAGGTAAGATCCTTGTGATGGAAGGACTTGTAGGAAATCTGACCGGCGATATTATCATAAAGGAAAAAATAGAGGGAGCGCCCTCCGACGCCGAACCGCTGGGGCTGGCGCTTGCGGAAAGGATGCTTCAGCGCGGTGCAAAGAAGATTCTCGACGAAGTCTATGCCAGAGACTATGGTAATGGTGCGCCAAAAATAAACGGAGATATAGCAAGTTAATGCACGATATTAAAACAGGTAAGGTTTACTTAATCGGCGCGGGTCCGGGCGACATCGGATTGTTCACTCTTAAAGGGCTCAGGTGCCTGAAAAAGGCTGAGGTGGTCGTGTACGACTTCCACCTGAACGCGCAGATACTCAACTACATTGACCATGACGCCGAATTCATCTATGCGGGCAAACGCGGCGGTCACCATGCAATGACTCAGGATGAGATAAACCGGGCGCTGATCGATAAGGCCAAGGAAGGCAAGCTCGTCTGCAGGCTCAAGGGCGGAGACCCCTTCGTCTTCGGCCGCGGAGGTGAAGAGGCCGAAGCACTCGTAAATGAAGGCATAGAGTACGAGTTGATACCGGGGGTGAGTTCCTCGATAGCCGCTCCTGCATACGCGGGCATACCTCTCACTCACAGGAAATATTCTTCCTCCTTCGCAGTAATCACAGGAAATGAAGATGCCGACAAAGACGAAAGCACTCTCGACTGGCCACATCTTTCGAAGAGTTTCGATACGCTCGTTTTTCTCATGGGCGTGAAAAATCTGCAACGGATTACCTCCAAACTATTGGAACACGGCAAACCCCCTGATACGCCGGTTGCGCTTGTCCGCTGGGGGACAAGGCCCGACCAGAAAACGGTTGTCAGCACGCTCGATGCTATTGCCGATAAGGCGGCAGCCGAGGGCATAAAACCCCCTGCCGTAATGATCGTCGGCAATGTAGTCAAGCTCAGGGACACGCTTAAGTGGTATGAGAAAAAACCTCTTTTCGGGCACCGCATGCTTATCACCCGCGATTATACGCCCGACTATGAACCGCTGGAAGACCTCGGCGCAGAAGTCTTCGAGTTTCCGACCATTAAAACCGTACCTGCGGAAGATTACTCTGCACTGGACGAGGCAATCGGCAGGATCGAAACCTACCACTGGGTCGTCTTCACAAGCTCAAACGGTTTCGGTTATTTCATGGGCCGGCTTATCGAAAGGGACAAAGATATCAGGGACCTGAAGGGCATCAAGATATGCGCCATCGGCGCCAAGACCGCCGCAGCGATCAAGACAGCGGGCCTCAGGGTGGACCTCGTGCCGGATGAATTCAATGCCGAGGGA
>JBGOVD010000292.1:0-3720 GCA_041477935.1 Dissulfurispiraceae bacterium
ATAATTCGGTCGAGGTGCTGAGCGATATATCGTTCGATGTCATGGAGGGCGATTATATAGGTCTTGTGGGGCCTAACGGCTCGGGTAAATCTACTCTTATTAAATTGATGCTGGGGCTTCTGGTCCCGACCGCCGGCAGTGTAATGCTCTTCGGACATCCTCCAGCTGAGATGAAATACCGGGAAAAGATAGGATATCTTCCGCAGAAGATGAACTTTTTCAATCCCTTTTTCCCATCTACGGTAAGGGAAATTGTATCGCTGGGGCTTGTGTCTAAGAAGAAATTCCCCAAACGGCTTGAAGCCGAGGATGATCATAAGATCGAGCAGACTCTCGAAATGCTCCACATCTCCGACCTCGGCGACAAGGCTATCGGCGATCTTTCCGGAGGTCAGCAGCAAAGGGTCTTTATCGCGCGTGCGCTCGTAAATGATCCTGTCTTGCTCCTGCTTGATGAGCCTACTACCGCTATTGATCCCGAGACACGCGACAACTTTTTCGAACTCCTGAACGGACTGAATCGCGAAAAGAATGTCACTGTGGTACTCGTGACCCATGATACCGGGACCATTGGAAGATATGCCTCGAAGCTCCTCTATATAGATAAGCAAATAGTATTCTTCGGAGGCTTTGACGAGTTTTGCATGTCGGGGGATATGACTAATTTCTTCGGTCCTTCTTCACAGCATCTCATTTGCCACAGGCATGATCCGCATATTCTTACTGTCAAGTCGAGGTCGAAAAATGAATAGAAAGGACCGCACGGGGCTGCTATGCCGATCTTAGAATATCTCAGTTACGGTTTCATTCAGAGGGCGATCATAGCTGGGGCGTTTATATCTGTGCTCTGTTCCACGCTTGGTGTATTGCTTGTTTTGCGAAGACTTTCGCTCATTGGAGACGGCCTGGCCCATGTGACCTTCGGCAGTGTTGCCATTGGATTACTGTTCAGGATCCATCCCATCTATATCTCGCTGCCCATAGTCATGGCTAGTTCACTCGGTATTTTGAAGCTGATGGAACGGGCGCGCATTTTCGGCGATGCAGCCATAGGGATATTGTCTGCAATAGGAATCGCCGGAGGCGTCATGATCGCAAGCCTTGCGGGGGGATTCAATGTCGACCTCTTCAGCTATCTTTTCGGTAATATACTTTCGATCAGCATTCAGGAGGTATACACGTCTATCGTACTTTCGTTGATCGTGCTTACTGTAATTGTCTTTAACTACCACGACATCTTTTCGATAACCTTTGATGAGGAATTTGCCAGGGCCTCCGGTGTCAATACTCAGAAACTGAACACGATGATCGTGCTTTTTACGTCGATCACGGTGGTCCTGACCATGAAAGTAGTCGGTATCATGCTCACGTCCGCTCTTCTGATATTCCCGGCAGTCACGGCGTTTCAGATTGCCCGGAGCTTCAAAAATGCACTTCTTATGGCCGGGGCTGTTGCCCTTGCATCAGTTGTAATCGGTATCTTTCTTTCTCTGTTCTTTAATTTGCCGACTGGGGCATCGATAGTTATCGTCAATGCCGTTTTCTTCGGCATCGCTTTTGTTTTTAAACATGCGCTTCGTTCAGGGCACGACTAGAGGAAGTTATAGTGATAAAGGTCGACAACCTGTCAAAACATTATGGCCCGATAACTGCTGTCGATGGTGTTTCGTTTGAAATATCTGACGGCGAGGTTTTCGGCTTGCTCGGTCCCAACGGTGCCGGCAAGACGACTATTATCAAGATGCTGACGACGCTCTCTAAACCGGATGGCGGCAGATGCAGCATTGATGGAATCAATGTAGCCGCTGATCCACTGAAGGTCAAGAGACTGATCGGCGTCGTACCTCAGGAGAACAATCTCGACCGGGAATTGACGGCATACGAAAACCTCTATATCTATTCGATGTTTCACAACGTTGCAAACCGGGAAACCAAGATCGACGAAGCACTCAGGATCGTAGGTCTGTGGGAACGCCGCGATTCCCTGGCCCACCATTTTTCGGGCGGAATGCAGCGCAGGTTGTTGCTTGCCAGGGCGCTGTTGCCCGGCCCCAAGGTGCTATTTCTCGATGAGCCGTCCATAGGCCTCGATCCCCAGATCAGGCGGCAGATGTGGGACGTCATCAGGAAGACGCGGATCGAGGGGAGGACTGTAGTACTCACTACTCATTACATCGAAGAGGCCGAAGCGCTCTGCGACAGGGTGGGCATTCTTTCGAAAGGCAAGCTGGTCGTACTTGATACCCCGGCGCAATTGAAGGCATGCGTCGGCGAGTATATAGCAGAATATATCGATCCCGCTGGAAAACTGATACAGCATATCTGCAAGACGCGGGAAGAGGCCCATGAAATCGCAAAAAAGTTGGCTGATGGTGTCACTGTGAGGAAAACTAATCTCGAAGATGTCTTTATCAAATTGACAGGAGAAAGAATAGAATGACGGCTGCTCCCGGTTGGTTTCCTATCTTCCTGAGGGAGATGCTCCTTTTCAAAAGGAAGCTGCTGCGGCTCGGCTATCTCTTTTCCGCCATGGTCGTGCCGATCATATATCTCATCGTCTTCGGCTTCGGTCTCGGCAGCAGTGTGCAAATCGG
The DNA here is from genome assembly GCA_041477935.1 of Dissulfurispiraceae bacterium. Taxonomy (GTDB): domain Bacteria; phylum Nitrospirota; class Thermodesulfovibrionia; order Thermodesulfovibrionales; family Dissulfurispiraceae; genus Fen-1308. The sequence continues at coordinate 2,595 of JBGOVD010000292.1, forward strand.
AGGTGGAAACTATCTTGTCTTTCTCATTCCTGGTCTGGTGGCAATGAGTTCGATGAATAATTCCTATAACTGGGTATCGAGCGCCCTCAACCTGAACAGGATCTATTTCAAGACCTTTCAGGTATTTGTCCAGGCCCCGATAAGGTCGTCATCAATCATGATAGGAGAAGTCCTGGCGGGAATGATCAAGGGTCTTTTTGCGTCGATTCTGATAATCGTTGTCGGAATAGCGGCATCATCCGCGGACTTCATTACCCTGCCTTTCATCATCGCGCTGCTCATCAACTGTTTTTTGTTTTCCAATCTCGGCGTCATCACGGGGATGGTTTCGAAGTCTCATGAGGACACAGCGACCTATACGAACTTTTTCATCATGCCTATGGCCTTCTTCAGCGGCACATTTTTCCCGGTCGACCGCATGCCGGCCCTGGCTAAATATGTTATGTACATGGTGCCCTTGACCCATACGAACATACTGATAAGAAAAGCGTCGTTCGATTATGAGGGGGCCGTTTCACTGGCCGTTCTTGTTCTTTACGCCGCAGTCTTCTTTGCCTACGGAACTTATTTGATAAGGAACTACAGCGAGTAGGGGCAACTATGACGAGCCAAAGATTCATAATCCCTCCTAACCTCCCCTTTCCGCCTCAGGCGGATTAAGGGGAGGAAAATAGTACCCCCTCTTGGGTTAAGAGGGGGAAGGGGGAGTTACTTCGAGCTGTGATTAATAAAGCTACCTTACAGACGAAAGATATTTCTGTATTTCAGTTTCGAAGTGACCGCTGAATACACCCATGCCGATGGACTCTGAGACAGCATCGATGCTCCAGAAGGCGACCTCGTCAATCTCCTCCCGGTTAAACGGAAAGGGACCGTTGTGCATGCATCGATAGGTAGATACAAGTTCGCTTTCATGTGAATCCGAATGTATGTATGAATACAGCGGCTCGATATCTTCGGGGATGACGCCGAGTTCCTCTTCCATTTCCCTCAGCGCCGCTGTTTTTACATTCTCGCCCGCAGAGACGTGACCGCCTACGGAGGTGTCCCATTTGCCGGGTGCGACATCCTTGTTCATTGAACGTTTCTGGAGAAGCAGGTTGCCGGCATCATTGAACACAAGAAC
>JBGOVD010000063.1:0-8369 GCA_041477935.1 Dissulfurispiraceae bacterium
AAATTACCACTGCCAAATACTACATTCCAAGCGGAAGATGTATCCAGGCTTTAGATTATGCGCATCGTCACAGCGATGGGTCTGTAACCAAATTTGCCGATTCGTTGAAGCGTGAATTCAAAGCCGATCTTAGCGATCTGCTGGAACCGCTATATGGTCTCCAGCTTCAGGAAATTCGTTTTGCCCAGTTCATCGACGCGGTTACGAGTCTGGCGATCAGGCACAATCTAAGGATACCGTCAGAACTGCTGCTGATAGACAAGACCCTTCTGATGCTCGAAAACCTTTGCCGGCAGCTCGATCCTGAAATCGACGTAATTGCGGCCGCCGAACCCTTTGCATCGAAGATGGCCCTTAGCGGCATGAGCCCGTCGAAGATATACGATAAAACTCGGAAGAGCATAAAGGAGATTTCCGATTTTGCGCAGGTTTTTCCGAAACAGATGAAACAGCTACTCAAAAAAGCGGTCAAGGATGACATCCAGATAAAAATGTACCATGTGAATCTGCCTGAATTCATCAAGGATATGGACAGGGCGAGCAACAGGATAGCCTTTGCAATGATCGTGAGCGCCATAATACTGAGTTCGGCGATCATGCACGCAACCAGTGTCCTTCCGACTGTGTTTGGTCTCTCGTTTTTAGGGCTTATAAGCTTTGCCGTCGCCTTCTTTCTGGGACTTTGGCTGATCGTTTCCATAATTCGTTCGGGAAGACTTTGATTCACTGATACTATGAAATTGCGAGATGCAGTGCGAAAAGATTCCATCAGGAGCATAATTCAAATCCTGCCGCAATGGGAGAGGTAGCCATGGACGTAGTGATGTTAAGCAGGCTTCAGTTTGCCGTGACTGCGGGGTTTCATTTCATTTTCGTGCCACTTACTCTTGGACTCTCTCTCCTCGTAGCATTTATGGAGACCAAGTATGTGCGCACCGGAAACGAGATGTATTTGCGAATGACAAAATTCTGGGGCAAGCTTTTCCTTATCAATTTTGCTCTCGGCATCGTCACAGGTATAACCCTGGAGTTTCAGTTCGGAATGAACTGGGCGGAATACTCCAAGTATGTGGGCGACATCTTTGGCGCGCCTCTGGCCATTGAAGCTACCGTTGCATTTTTTCTCGAATCGACATTTATCGGATTATGGATTTTCGGATGGGACAAGATTTCTAAAAAGGCACACGCAGCATCGATGTGGATCGTAGCTATTGCAGCGAGTCTGTCGGCCCTCTGGATTCTTCTCGCAAACGGCTGGATGCAGAAGCCCGTCGGCTACGTGCTCAGGAACGGCAGGGCTGAAATGGTCGACTTCGGTGCGTTGCTGACTAACAGCTATGGCTGGTCTAAATTTTTCCATACTGTATTAGCCGGGTATGTGGTCGCCGCATTCTTTGTAATGGGTATATCGGCATATCATCTTCTGCGCAGAAACGAGGTCTCTTTTTTCAAGGCCTCTTTCCGGATGGCCGCTGCGTTCGGCCTCGTGACTTCGCTTCTTGTTTTTATTACGGGGGATTTTCATGCCGCTGAAGTAGCTGCCACGCAACCGACCAAGTTTGCCGCTATGGAAGCAGTGTGGGAGACCCGGAAGGCCGCTTCCTACCATCTGCTCGTCGTCCCTGATGTACAGAACGAAAGGAATACGGTCGAGGCAATAGGTATTCCGAAGTTGCTCAGCATGCTTGCATATCACGATGGAAACTCCGAGGTTAAAGGGCTGAAGGACTTCCCGAAAGAGTTGAGACCTCCCGTTATGCCGACGTTTATGAGCTTCAGGTCTATGGCGGCACTCGGAATGCTCTTCATGCTCCTCAGCCTGATAGCCTGGCTGCTGGCTCGAAGGGACGCTCTGGAATCGTATCCGCTGTTCTTGAAAATCATGCTTTTTGCTATTCCGCTTCCCTATCTTGCAAACCAGATAGGATGGATCGTGGCGGAAGTCGGACGTCAGCCCTGGATCGTTTACGGCTTGCTGAAGACCTCCGATGCCGTCTCCAAGGCAATCACGCCGGTGCAGGTCATAGGTTCACTGGCAGGGTTTACATTGCTATACGGCTTTCTTGCAATCGTCGATATTTACCTTCTGACTAAAAATGCGAAGAAGGGGCCTGAAGATGGATCTCCCATGGTCGTGAAAACGAATACAGTAGCTGACAGTCAGGAGGCATGACATGGAATTTCAGATTATATGGTTCGTTCTTTGGGCGGTATTATGGGCAGTCTATTTTATGCTGGACGGCTTTGATCTCGGCGTCGGCATGCTTCAGAAATTCCTCGGCAGAAATGAAGCTGAAAGAGATGCCATTATAAAAAGTATCGGACCTGTCTGGGACGGCAATGAGGTATGGCTTATTACGGCCGGGGGCGCTACGTTTGCCGCCTTTCCCACTACATACGCCCTTATGTTCAGTTATCTCTATACCGCGCTGCTGATCATACTTTTTTCTTTGATTGTAAGAGGTGTTGCTGTTGAATTGAGAGGGAAGGAAGAGGGCGCGGGCTGGCGGAGGCGCTGGGATGCCGCCTTTTTCGTCGGCAGCTTTTTGCCTGCGCTTCTTTTCGGGGTTGCCTTCGGTAATATATTCCAGGGACTCCCGATGGATGCGGACGGATACCACGGCAGCCTCTTCACGCTGCTCAATCCTTATGGACTGCTGACCGGCGCTTTTTTTGTCCTGCTATTCATCATGCACGGCGCCCTCTGGATATCCGTCAAGATCTCCGGCGATCTGAGCGGCAGGGCATTGCGGCTGGCGAACAAGGCCTGGTATCCACTTCTGCTCGTGGCAGTGTTTTTCCTGATATTTACCAAGTCAGCTACCAATCTCTATGCGAATTATACAGAAACTCCAGTTCTGTTTGCAGTGCCCCTTTTAGCTGTTGCGGCACTTCTCGGGATCAAGGTCTTCGCCCTGAAGGGTGAATCACTGAAGGCTTTTCTATCTTCATGCGTGACGATACTGACAGTTACCTTCACCGGTATCGTCGGACTCTTCCCCAATCTCATCCCATCCAGCATCGACCAACGATACAGCCTTACAATCTTCAACTCTTCATCGAGTCCATACACTCTGAAGATTATGACCGTAGTGGCATTGGTATTTGTGCCTGTTGTAATCGCTTATCAGGCATGGAACTACAGTGTTTTCAGAAAGAAGATCGATCTTGATGATATGAGGAAGCCGGGAGGGGCGTACTGAGCGGGGTTTGATCTCTGCTTTTGCAATAATAGGGCACGACGTCATGCCGTGCCCTATGTAATCATCTATCTTTTCTTTGCGGCTTCCTTGATAAGCGCCTGGCCGATGACGTTTCTCTGAATCTGGTTCGTGCCTTCGTAAATCTGGAGGATCTTGGCATCCCTCATCATCTTTTCGACAGGATACTCCTTCATGTAACCTGATCCGCCCATGACCTGAAGAGCATTGGTAGTAACACGCATGCCGAGATCGGTTGCAAAGGTCTTGGCGCATGCAGACTCCTTGGAGACATCCTTGGCTCCGCTGTCGATGAAACGGGCAACTGCATAGATGAGTGCCCTCGCAGCCTCGATCTCGATCGCCATGTCGGCCAGCATGTGCTGAATGGCCTGGAAGCTGATGATAGGGTGGCCGAACTGAACGCGCTGGCGGGCGAACTTCACCGCCTCATCGAAAGCTCCCTGAGCGACGCCGAGGCCCTGAGCGCCGACGCCGGTACGGGAGGCGTCGAGCGTCTTCATTGCAACGATGAAGCCCATTCCCTCTTTACCGATGATGTTTTCCTTCGGGATGCGGCAGTTGTCGAACACGAGCTCAGTAGTGATCGAGCAGCGTATTCCCATCTTGTTCTCTTTCTTGCCGAAGCTGAACCCGGGAGTGCCCTTCTCGACTATGAAAGCTGATGCGCCACGCGGTCCCTTGGACCTGTCGGTGATGGCGATTACCGAGTAAATGTCTGCAACGCTGCCATTAGTGATCCACTGCTTGGTCCCGTTCAGGATGTAATGATCGCCGTCAGGCTTTGCCGTAGTCTGGATGCCGCTGGCGTCACTGCCCGCGTTTGCTTCCGTAAGACCGAAAGCAACGAGCTTCTTGCCTGCCGCTATGTCCGGCAGGTATTTCTTCTTCTGGTCATCCGTGCCGTAAAGAAGGAACGGAAAGGTGCCGAGTGCATTTGCAGCATACGAGGTGGATACGCCGACGCAAGCCTTCGAAAGCTCTTCTACCGCTATGCAGAGTTCAAGACAGCCTTTGCCGAGACCGCCATATTCCTCGGGGATGAAGAGTCCGAGCATGTCGGACTGAGCCAGGACTTTAATGATCTCCCAGGGGAATTCTCCGGTCTCATCAAGTTCTGCCCTGACGGGAACTATCTTTTCCTCGGCGATCTGCCGCGCAAGGTCTCGTATCATTTGCTGTTCTTCAGTTAAAAAATAATCCATCGAAAAATGCCCTCCGTTAAACCTGAATTATAATGGCTGTTTTATCCGCTGATGTCGATATCCCCTGCGAGGAGATGAGAGGTACCTATATTACCATAAAAGCGGGGCTCATCACCAATCAGCACGATGTTTTTGAACAGATCCAGAATGCTGCCTGAAATGACGGCTTCTTTGACAGGGTGGGACATGCTGCCGCCTTCGATCCACAGACCTGATACGCCGACTGAATATTCACCCGAGATCGGATTCGCCGTGTGCATTCCCATCGTCTCCGTAACATAAATGCCTTTGTCGACAATGCTGAGGAGGCCGGAAAGAGTAGTTGAATGCTCCCTGGATGCAGCTGAGAGAAATACATTGGTGGGACCGACCGCGGGGAGACCTGTGAATCCACCCCTGACTGCATTCCCAGTCGAGACGGTATTGTCCTTTCGGGCATTATAAGTATTGTAGAGATATCCCATGAGGACGCCTTTTTCAATAAGTGTCTTTTCGGAAGTCGCGACCCCTTCATCGTCCACAGGCCGGCTGCCGAGCCTGCCATGAAGGAGTCCGCTGTCAACCAGATTCAAACGGGAGCTGATAACAATGTCACCGATCTTGTCTGCGAGCATTGATTTTCGTTTCCGGACAGCTTCGGATGAAAGCGCCGACGCCAGAATACCTATAAAGTCTGCCGCGACTGAGGGATCAAGGAGAACAAATCCCCTGACGGGTTCTATCTTTCGGGCGCCAAGTATCTGGAGCGCTTTCGATGCGGCGGTCCGCCCGATCTCCTCGAAGGAGATGTCCCTGAGAAAACGGCTACCCTGATAATCCCATCCCATCTGACTCTCCCGGCCCTGTTCGGCGACTGCCATGATGTGTGCCGAGCAAGCAGATGACGCAAATTCAAAGTCTATTCCTTTCGAATTGGCGATCCTGGTGCGGCCGAGACTGAAGCTGCCGGATGCATTCCTGGTTTTCGTTATTCGTTTGTCTTCCTGCACTGCCGCACTTTCCATCAAGAGGACCATGTCTATGGCTTTTCTTTCATCAAGGGACGGCAGTGAATCATCATAAATAGAGACCTCAGAGAATCCATTGCCTGAAGGGAGTCCGTTGGATTCGTCCGGTTCTGTGAAATTCGAGGCCTCTACTGCACGTTCAGCCACTGCGACAATTTCAGACTGATCGGTTGAATAGGAGAAGCCGAGGCGTCCATCTTTGAATACCCTCACGGAATAGCCGATCGAATCGGACCTCTCGAGGGTATCGACGCGCTGTTCTTTTACCTCGACGCTCAGGTGACGGGAAATCCTTACGTATACTTCAGCCTCGTCGGCACCCGCTTCAAGTGCAAGTTGCAGCAATTTATCCGCAAACCCGGTCTCGGCGGATGGTTGATTTATCATTCTTCAGTATATGTCGCAGATGCAGTTTCCGACTCCCAGACCGTTACAGCTTTCAAGGTCACGGAATAGACGGCGACTTTCTCTTTCAGCGATTCGAATATCCAGTGCGAGATATTTTCGGAAGAGGGATTTATGTCTGCAAAAGGGGGCAGGTCATTCAGGCAGACATGGTCCAGCGGGCCGACGATCTCGTTCGTCAGTCTCTTCAGGTCGGTGAAGTCCATGGCCAGACCCAGCCGGTTAAGGCTTTGCGCCGTCACAACAACCTGCACCTTCCAGCTATGGCCATGGAGGTTTTCGCATTTACCCTTATATTCACGGAGTTGATGCGCCGAGGCGAATTTTGTTTCAACAGTCAACGTGTACATGTTCTGCCTTCTTTCCGGGTTGTTAAGTCTTCTTTTTGAAGATGGCGATATAGGGGAGATTCCTGAACTGGTTTTCATAATCCAGACCGTAGCCTACAACAAAAACGTTGGGAATTTCGAACCCGACATAATCGAGGTTGACGTCCACTATACGGCGTTCCTTCTTGTCCAGAAAGGCGCACACCTTCAGACTCTGAGGGCTTTGGGTGAGGACCCGTTCGCGGAGATAGTTGAGCGACACGCCTGTGTCGACGATATCGTCAATAATCAGGACGTCTTTTCCCCTGATATCTTCCTTTATGTCGTAATGTACCTTCACTTCGCCGGTAGAGGTCGTCTTTATGTAGCTTGACGCAACTATGAAATCAATGGTGACGGGCTGCTGGATCAGCCTCACGAGGTCTGAAAAGAACATGAAGGAGCCCTTGAGAATCCCGATTGCAAGTATCTCTTTTCCCAGATAATCATGGGATATCCTGCCGGCCAGTTCAGCAACTTTGTTCTGGATCTGTTCCGTAGATAAGAATGGCTTTCCGATGATCACGGTTAACCTCCGCTGTTTGAATGGATCATATATAATACGTTTATTCGTCGCTAATCTCAACATATGGGAGCTGGAGACGAGACTGTCATGCTCTCAGCTTCATGCATCGAGGCCCGGGGTTTTGTTAGTATAGAAGTACAATTTCAATATTTGGGAGGCTGCCTTGAATTTCAGAACGTACTCATATAAGTCAATCGCATTAATTATTATTATTCTCTTCGGCGTTATATCATGCGTGCAAAAGGAAGTTGTCCAGCCGCAGCGGGAGCCTGCCAGGATTGCTCTCGTCCTTGGCGGGGGGGCTGCCCGCGGGTTTGCGCATATCGGGGTGTTGAAAATCCTCGAATCCAGCGGGATTCCGATTCATATGATCGTAGGAACCAGCGCGGGCAGTTTTGTCGGGAGCTTTTATGCGTATGGCTTAAATGCCTATCAGATCCAGAAGTTGTCCCTCGAAATCCAGAGGGGCGACATCGCAGATTTCACTATTCCTGATAATGGATTTATCAAGGGTGATCTTCTCGAGGAGTATGTGAACCGAATGGTTCGGAATACTACAATGGAAAAGATGAGGATCCCCTTTTATGCCGTGGCCACGGAGCTGCCTAAAGGGAAGGAGACTGTCTTCGCAACCGGTAATACAGGCAAGGCAGTGCGCGCAAGCTGTTCGATACCGGGCGTGTTCAATCCCGCTATGATAGGGAACAAAATGTATGTCGACGGAGGAGTAGTCAGCCCGGTGGCTGTTGATGCGGCTAAGAAACTCGGCGCTAATGTGGTGATTGCTGTCGATATTTCGTCCGATCTCGACACTACTGCGCCCTCCGGCACAATTGAGACGATACTCCAGTCAATCAATATCATGAGTTCCAGGATTTCGGTTGCCCAACTTTCAAGGGCCGATATTGTGATAAGACCACTGGTGGGACACATTGGCTCAGCCGATTTCGACAGAAGGAATGATGCGATCATGGAGGGCGAAAAGGCTGCGTTGCAGGCCTTGCCCAGGATCCGGGAGATCGTAGAGCAATTCAGACAGAAGGGGATGCTGCATCAATGAAAATAAGATTAATGTTGACCGGATTAGTCGTAATTTCAGCACTGGCCATCATGCTGCAGGCCTGCTCGGGCCAGAAGGCCCCGGAGTTATATGACACGGCCAAGTTCGAGGAACTCCAGAACAATCGTGAACATGCCATACAGCTCTATGAACAGATTATAGTCAGGTATCCTTCGAGCGAGTACGCACTGAAGGCCAAAGAAAGAATCGATGCGCTCAAGAAAAAATAGCGAGAGAATTGGAGCCGTCATTCCCGCGAAGGCGGGAATCCATTTTGATATCGGAAGGAATTGAAACAATGGATTCCCCGGTCAAGCCGGAGAATGACGACATGAAGAGCGGGAGTAATTCATGAATTGCACTTACATTGAGGTATCATGAAAAGTTACCGGAAGGAACTATGGTTCAATGTCCCGACGAGAAGGGCCTTTATTAACATCACTCTCCAGGTCGAGGAATGCCTCAGGGAAAGCGGGGTCATGGAAGGCCTCGTTCTGGTAAACGCTATGCATATCACGGCCTCTGTCTTCATTAACGACGACGAGTCCGGACTTCATCACGACTATGATGTCTGGCT